>JANNRU010000084.1:0-9670 GCA_031401755.1 Acidobacteriota bacterium
ACCCGCGAGGCTCTCGGGTCGAGATCGACCTCCCACCGAACCTCCGATTGTCCTTGGTAGAGCCCTAGCACCGAGTCCACGACACGGTCGAACTCGATCGGCTGCGGGTGAACCTCGGGCATTCGGGCGAACGTCTGGAACTCGTCGACCATGCGTTTGAGGGAGGCGACCTCGCGCTCGATCGATGCGGTCGAATCGATCAGGACGCGGTCCAGATCTGGGGCGCGCTCCAGAAATTTCTTGCGGAGCCGCTGCGCGCACAGTTGAATCGGAGTCAATGGGTTCTTGACCTCGTGGGCCAAACGTCGGGCGACCTCTTGCCACGCCAGCACTTTCTGGGCGCGCATACGCTCGGTCATGTTCTCGATCACGATCAAGCTACCCAGGGTTTCCCCGTTCTCGCGAGCCAGTGCCGAAATTTGAACGGTGACGTTGAGCGCCCCGCCCGAAGCTGACAGATCCAACTCGCCGGCCTTGGATCCGTTTCCGCCGCTGGTATCATCAAGAAACGCGGCAAGCGCAGCGTGCCCCCGCGCGCTGAGTTTATCCCGGAAGGCGTCGCCCGTGGAAAAACGAAGTCCGAGGATCGACTCTACCGCCGGGTTGGCCGTGGTCACACGTCCGTCTGGATCCAGCGAGATCACTCCCGTCGAAAGCGTGGCCACCAGCGTTTCAATGTAACGTCGTCGCTCATCCAGCGCCTGGTTCGATCGACGCAGTTCGGCGGTCGATCGGGTGATCACCTCGCGGTTCTCCTGGAGTTCGGCCGCCATCTCGTTGAAACCGTCAACCAGAGCGCCGATCTCGTCGCCGACGCGGGCGCGGACGCGCACGCCGAGATTGCCCGCGGAGATCTCGCGCGTCGCCGACGCCACCTCCTGAATCGGGCCGGTGATGCGCCGGGCCAGATAGAGCCCGATCCATGTCGCCAGAAACAGGGTCGCCAGAAAGACGAGCGCAATGAGCGTGAGATAGAAGCGGACCAACTCCCGGCGTTCGATGCGAAACACGCGATAGTCTCGACTCGCCGCATCGAGTTGCCCGAGACGCTCGGCGACTGCCTTGGGCAGGACGATCCCGGCAGCTACGGCACCGGGCCACTGCCCGTCGACCGGAGCGACCCCGTAGGCGACTAGGCTACCGGCCGCACGCTGGAGTCCGGCACTCGGCGCGCGCACGGGGGCGGCGAAGCGTGCTTCGAGAACCGCTCGACGCTCGCGACGCTCCTCAGGAGCGGTCGCGGAGCCCGGAACCTCCGCACGGACCACCAGCCGGTCGCCAGCCGCGACCCAGATCATCTCCAGCCCCCTGCGTTCACTCCAACCTTCGAGCATCACGCGCAGATCCCCAGCCCGCGCCGGGTCTAGAAGAGATTCCGCGCCAAGCAGCGCGGCAAGTTCTTCTGTCTCCGCCAAACAGCGATCACGATAGAAGTCACTCCACTGATCGACGACTTCTCGCGACACATCCTCGAGTGGCGTTCGCATCTGGAGCAACGCCTCCCCTGTCCGCTTGATCACCTGGACCGACCCGACGAATAAGACGAGCGAGGGAACGAGCACCAGTGCCAGGAAAAAAAATACGAGCTTTGTCCGCAGCCGCGCACCGAGGATGCCGCGTTTGCGATCGACGATCAACCGCACCAAATTGCGGATCAAGACCGCGGCGAGGCCTAGGGCAACGACCACAACGGCCAGTGAGAGCGCGGGGAGAACGATTCGATTCGATTCGCTTTCGGCGTTCGACTCGATGTACGACTCGAGAGCGGCAAAGATGCCGCCTAGCAGAACCAGCATCAAGACGACGCTTCCGGTCCAGCGGGCCAACGAACCCGGCCTCACCGCTCGATCCTCCGCGTGAGATCGACACGACGCGAGCCGGGGACGACGTACCAGATCCAGCGCCGACCCAGCACCGATTCCGCCCGCAGCGTCGCGCCGCGTTCGGGAAGCTCTTCGCGAGAGCAGAGCACGATGTCAGGAAACTCTTGAATCCAGGCCCGCATCTCCGCCTCGGTGGCGCCGGAACGGGCCTCCCGATTCTCGATTGGAGATTCGCCGCGATGGCGGCGAACCCAGCGCCGCTCTAACTGGTAGGTTCGGGTCAGCGAGTCGTGGATCGCCGTCGAATCGACTCGGACAGCATCGAGCGTCTGGGACGGCCAGAGCGGAACGATCCATTTGGCGACGAGCTCCAGCGAGTGACGGATCGTGAAGGGCATCCCCGATCGCGCACGCTCGAGGGATTCCTCGGTAAATCCATCGACGACCCGGTAGCCCACGAATAACTCGTCTCCGCGCCAGTCGGCGCGCAATTCGACGATACGGGGCTGCACCGGTTCTGCTGCGGCGGGCATCGCCAGCAGCACGGCGACGGCGATCGCAAGCGTCCTCTCGGCGAGTCTCACGCCGTCGCTGCAGCTTCCGGACCCGTCGACTGTTCGGACCACGGCGCGAGATACCAGGCCTCTCGTGCAGCGGCGATACGATGGGCGAGGCGCGAATGGAGGTCGTGCCCCGCACGATAGGCGACGACGTGTGCCCGGAGCGGGTGGCCTAGCAGCGACAGATCTCCGAGCAGATCGAGCATCTTGTGCCTGACGAACTCGTCGGCGAAACGCAAGGTCGCGTTGAGCGGCCCCTCGTCGCCGACGACGACGGCGTTTTCGAGCGACCCACCGAGTGCCAGGCCCTTGCTGCGCAGCGCCTCGACCTCCCGCTCCAGCGTGAAGGTTCGGGCGGGGGCGACCTTGTCGACGAATTCGCGCTCGTCCCACAGGCTTGCCGTGAGTTCCTGATATCCGAGCTTGGGGTGGTCGAAGTCGATCGCGTAGGTTACCCGAAACTCTGGACACGGATAGGCCGCAATACGCTTGCCTTCCGCCTCGACAACGACAGGACGCACCAGCGTCATGTACTGCCGGAACGCCGCCTGCTCGATTCTCCCGGCGGCAAGGATCGCCTCGACGAAGGGTGCCGAGGATCCGTCGAGAATCGGGACTTCGGGGCCATCGATCTCGATCGCGATGTCGTCGACCCGGAGCGCCCAGATCGCCGCCATCAAGTGCTCGATGGTGCTCACCCGCGCGCCCTCGCACTCGAGAACCGTCGCGTAGTAGCTCGGGCCGACACAAGCGAGGCAGGCGGGAATAGCGATTCCCCCGAGGTCGCTGCGGATGAAACGAACCCCTGTGCCCTCAGCCGCAGGGGTCAGTCGGATGTGGCGGCGCGCACCGGTATGGAGGCCGACGCCCACGAGTTCCACATCGGCGGCGAGAGTCTGGCGACGGTGCATGACAGATTCCGCAGCATTCTATAGCGCAAGCCTCATCCTGGCCTCCCGAGTCCAAACGCCGGTCGCCACTGCCGGAGATTGACCTCGGGGGCCGAATCGTGCTAGTTATCTGGCGCCCGCTCGGATTCTCGCCCATATTGGGCACCGCAGCCGGATGCCCCGGAGTCCAGTCGTGGACCGGACCAAAAGGGTCGAATCGAATCGTCGCCCGGGTCGCGAGTCCCACGGGAACCGGCCAAGCGCGGACCCTCAGGGGTTTTTCGGGGCACACGAGCGCTTCGTCGGGGCGTCCGGTCGGCGCGATGCCGAGGGTTGGCTAGCGTTTGGCGATGAGGCGATCCAGGCCTCCCGTTGGGACGAAGCGGTTCTGGGCTTTCGGAAAGTGATCGAGACGGAGCCGGAGAATTCCGAGGCTTGGTACAACCTCGGCTGTGCGGAGGCGGCGCGCGGAGCCCCCCATGACGCGATCGAGGCCTTCCGCCGAGCGACCCTGATCGCTCCCGGCAATCCGGACGCTTGGTACAACCTGGGAAATGTCCTGGCGGAATCCGGGGAGACCCGATCCGCTGCGGAGGCCTATCGGCGGGCCGTTGCCAGAAATCCGAGGGCACCGGAAGTCTGGAATAATCTCGGCAACGTACTCTTGGAACTGGAGCAGGCGGCCGAGGCAATTGCTTGCTTCCGGCGTGCCCTATCCCTGCGGCACGACTTCGACTTGGCCTGGAACAACATGGGCAATGCTCTCGACGATTCCGGAAGGCTTGAACAGGCGGAAGCGGCCTATGCCAAGGCGCTCTCGGCACGACCGCGCCACCCGACCTATCTTATGAATCGGGCCTCGGCGCTGGCGAGAACGGGCCGCCAGACGGAAGCTCTCGATCACCTGGCGCAGGCGCTTAGCCTCGCGCCCGAGCTCGAAAAGCTCCTTCCGGGGTTCCCGGAATTTGCCGACTTGCTCAGCGACCCTAAGATTCGCCCGCGACGAGAGGCCACGGAAAACCGCGATGACCAAGAGCATGATCGACACGACGATGTCCCCCGAGGATCTTGAATCCCGGGTTCGAGAAATCGCCTCCGCCGAGTCGGCCAGCGACGCTTTCAAGATCCTGCTCGATTCCGCCAGAGTTGCCGCGCCTCGCGCCGCGGTGCTCCTCGTTCGTCAAGGGCAGCTGCGCGGATGGGCGGCGGTCGGTTACCCGAGTCAGGCCGCACGGACATTTCGCGATCTGTCGATAGCGATCGACACGGACTGGACGGCCCGGCTGGCGGGCGTGCCCGGCGAGTCCTTGCGGGTCCATCGCGGAAATCCCACCAGTCCGGAGTTCGGCCAGCCGCGAGCATCGGAGTGGGCGGAGAGCGTCTTGCGGGTCAAGGGGCGGCCGATCGCTGTACTGATCATGGAACGGGAGCGCGCCGAGGAACCCTGGTCTCCGCACTCGATCGCACTCCTCGTTCAGGTGGCCTCGATGCGCTTGGAGCTCGATCTCGCCTCCAGAAAACTAGAACAATTCGAGTCGGCAGGCGGCCCACTTCACGCCGTCTCGGCTCAGATGGCGCCGACGGCGAGCGCTGAGATCGACTCGACCAAGATCTCGGCTCCCGTGGCCGGCACAGAAGTTGCCCGGCCCGCGCTGGATTCCGCGAAACGTTATGCGCGACTGATTGCCAGCGATATCCGCCTCTACAACGAGGAAGCGGTCCAACTGGGTCGGCGGGACGGAGACCTGCTCGTGCGGCTCGGTGATCAATTGACCCGCGGAAAGGATGCGTTCCTCAAGCGCCACCGCGATCTCGGCCCGGCTGGAGTCGGGTTGTTTCACGAAGTACTGGTCGAGGTTCTCGCGGGCGGCAACGCCACCCTGCTTCCCCGACGCGCCTTGGATTGACCGCGCGCTTGGCCCTCGTCCCGGGTCAGTGTTAAGGTCCGTGGCGCACGCGGAGAAGACGACCCGAATGCTGACGCGAACCATTTCTGCGCTTGTCCCTGTGTTTCTTTGCGGCGCGGCTGCGGCCGCAGCCGCGGTGCCACCATTCACGGTCGAAGAATTGAGCCCGGGGATCCACCTTTTCAGACCGACCGTTCCCAATGCGGGCCGGGCGAACTCTTTGGTGGTCGAGCAGGACGGCGGGCTCGTGGTGGTCGATTCGCAACCCTCGCCGAACGCTGCGCGCGAGTTTCTCGTCGCCTTGCACGCCCTGGGTAAGGGCGCGATCCGTTTCTTGGTGCTCTCGCATCCGCATGCCGACTCCGCGGGAGGGGCCTCGGCGTTTCCTCCTGAAGTTTCGGTGATTGCGTCCGGCGGCACTGCCGAGTCGTTGGCCGACCCAACCTACGACTTCGGCGCTGAGGAGCGCGCGCGGGCGGTCGATCCGTCCGCCTGGGTCGAGCCACCCCGTGCTCGCATCGCAATCGCCGTTTCTGGTCCGCTCGAGCTCGCGGACTCGCGAAATCCGGTCCGCCTCGGACCCTTGCCTCCCGCTCACAGCCCGGGCGACATGCTGATCGAGATCCCGAACGCCGGCATCCTGCATCTGGGCGGCGTGCTGTCGTCGGAACGCAACCCGTGGGCCCGCGGATCTCGCTTCCAAGGTTGGCTCGGGTCGCTCAATCACGTTTCGAGCCTCAACCCGCGATTGGTCGTCGGAGTGCGGGGTCCGGCCAGCGGGGTCGACGCGATCCGCGCGCAGCGTGACGCGTTCGCTTGGGTTCGCGGACAGGTCGATTTCGCATTCATCGAGCAGGTCGCACCGGAAAAGATCGCGAACCGCGTTCTCGAAGCCGAATCGATCGGACGCTACTTCGACATGGACGCGCGCCCTTCGTTCGCCATCCAGTTGATCGAACAAGCCATGGCCGAGGCGATCGAGCACCGAAAGAAGCGCGGCGCGCTCTGATCGCCGAGAGCCTCGGTCAGTCCGGGTCGGGAATGCGCACCGCAGGTCGCCCGGCCCGACGCCTCATCCAATTGATCGCGGCGAGGATCGGCGGCTGTCGCGCGATCCGGCGCTCCAGTGCTCGCTTTCCCGGCAGATCGAGCAGTGACAGCCCGAGCAAAATCGTGATCACCCCTTGTCCCGGCACGAGCGGAATCGACAGTAGTACCCCGAGCAGGACAAGGATCGCGCCGAACGAATTCTTCGCGGTGAGCAGTAGGACCCGCACCACCGGATGGCGGCCGCGCCAGCTATCCGGCGGCGGGTGGGTACTCAAGAAGTAGTCCGGATGCATGCGGACGACTACGAGCGGCAGTGCGATCAACGAGCCGACGACCGTCGCCAACGACAAGGCTCCAACCCACAAGAGACCCCGCGGGTTGGTCGCGATCCACTCGATCATCGTGCAGGTCCGGCCAGCGCCTCGTCGTCTAGAGTCGCTTCGAAAACGAAGCGCGCATCGCCTTCGAGGACCACGAAACCCATCGGCTCCGTCGGATCCGGCAACTCGACGACTAACGGCACGCCACTCCTTGGGACGAGGAGCTGTCGCTCCGCGCGACCCTCGCGTCGGGCCGCCAGGGCGACGGCGACCGCCCCACTTCCGCAGGCAAGCGTCTCGCCCTCGACTCCCCGCTCCCAAGTGCGCAAGTGAATCGCCCCGTCTGCGCCACGCGACCAGGCGTCGACGTTGGCACCTTCGATCCCCAGACGCGTATCCCGGCGAATGACCGGTCCGAATCGGTCGAGCGCCGCGTCCGGCGCGTGCGCGACGCGGACCGTGACGTGGGGCACCCCGGCGCGAATCCAGCGGCCCGCCGCGAGCTCGGGAAACTCTTCGAATCCGATCGCGCCGAGATCCTCTGGAGGCGGCAGGCGGAGGCGCACCGCGGTTTCCGTGACTTCGGCTTCCACCTCACCCGCAGCGGTTTCCAGCTCCATACGCGAGCCGACCCAACCGCGTCGCCACGCGTAACGGGCCGCGCAGCGCGAACCGTTACCGCAGAACGCATCACTGCCGTCCGCATTGAAATATCGAACGCCGATCCGATTCGCGGCGATCCTGCGGACCACTAGCACGCCGTCGGCCCCGACACTCAACGCACGTCGACAGACCGCACGAGTCCACGCCGCGAGATCGATGACCAGTCGGTCCGAGACCTCAGCTTCGATCACGATGAAGTCGTTTCCGGCTCCGGACATCTTGACGAACGGGACTGCTTCGGTCATCGGCTGCCTTCGATGGGCTCGGGCTCCTCGGCAATCTCGATTTCGACTTCCTTTGATGGCCCACTCTCGTTCGCGGGGCTTGCCGCATCGATGGCCGTAATCCGATAGACGAAGCGCGCCGCCGGCACCACATCGGTGTCGAGCCAAAGAGGGCGTTCAACGATTCCGGACCGGTCGATCCACTCCTCGTCTGCGCTTCGCCGCCAGATGCGGTACCCGGCAACGTCGTTTTCCGCGTTCGGACGCCAGAAGAGACGGACCGCCGCACGCTCCTGCACGGCAACCACCGCCTCCGGTGGCAGCGGCGGGAACCGATCGACCGAAACGACAGTGACTTGAGTCCCGGAACCCTCGCGCCGCGGTAACCCGGCCGCCAAGATGGGCCGGACCTCATAACGATAGGTCGCATTGCGAGTCACTGTAGCGTCGAGGAACTCACCTGACGTCAACGGCGTCGCGTTGAGGGGCGATTCGGGGATCTCGCCGTCACCGTCGGCACGATAGACGGCGTGGCCGTGCGTGGCCGTGCCTGCGTCGCTAATCCATGAGAGCCGAACGCCTTCAGGGACCAAGTCAGCGCGGAGCCTGTTTGGTGGCGGCAGTGAACGCATCTGCTGGAGATCGGCGGCGACCGCGATCGCGCTCGACCGCCCCTCGCGATCGAACAATCGGAGCCCGTAGCGCAAGGTCGGCCCAGCGTCCTCGAACGTCGGCAGAACTCGGTCCTCCAACCGGACGCGCTCGCCCTGACGAAACGGGTCTCGCTCGAGAGCGGCGACGAGTTGGCCGCGCCGCCTAAATGCCCCGGGATCGAAACCCGTTTCTACGTGCGTCTCGTAGACCAATCGCATCAGTTCCGCCCGCACCGGCGCCTCATCCGTCGCCGCACTCTGCGCGTCCGGAACCGTGAACGAAACGACCACGGAGTCTCCCAACTGGCGGCCTTCGACCCGGGCGGCCGGCTGTGGACCGCGGGGGCGAGGCGCGACCGGGCTCCCGCGCTTGCCGCAGCCGACCGCCAGGATCGACAGGCCGATCATCAGCGCCGGTCCAACGCTCCGGGGTGGTCGGCGACGACGACCTTCCGCGTCGACGCGCCCGGTCGGATTTCCAACCTGCGGCGTTCTACTCAAAGCACGAATCGCGAGAGGTCGGCGTCGTTAGTCACGGCTTCGAGCCGCCGCTCGACGAACTCCCGATCGATGACCACTCGCTGTCCTGCCATCTCGGCGCCGGCAAATGACACCTCCTCGAGCACGCGCTCGAGGATCGTTGGCAACCGTCGCGCACCGATATTCTCGGTGGAGGCGTTGACTCGAACGGCAGCGTCGGCGATCGCTCGAACACCGTCGGCGGTGAATTCAAGGGTCACATCTTCCGTTCCGAGCAATGCCTGGTACTGGCGGGTCAACGAACCTTCGGGCTCGGTCAGGATTCGCACCAGGTCTTCCCGAGTCAAGCCCTCGAGCTCGACCCGGATTGGAAAACGCCCCTGAAGCTCGGGAATCAGATCGGAGGGTTTGGCCACGTGAAACGCTCCGGCCGCGATGAACAGAACGTGATCGGTGCGCACGTGGCCGTATTTTGTATTGACCAGGGTACCCTCGACGATAGGTAACAGGTCTCGTTGGACGCCTTCTCGTGACACTTCGGGGCCGTTCCCGCCCTCACGGCCGGCGATCTTGTCCAACTCATCGATGAACAAGATTCCCGACTGCTCGACGCGGCGAATGGCGTCGCGCGCGGTCTGTTCGGAATCGACAAGCTTGTCTTCTTCTTCGCGCTGGAGTGCCTGGCGCGCTTCGGCGATCGTCATCCGTCGCTGCTTGGGCTTACCGCGAAATGCCTCGGAAAGGATGCCGCGAAGATCGAAATCGATCTCTTCCATTCCGCCGGGCGTCGACAGCCGGAACGGCATCGCTACACCAACGGGCAACTCGATCTCGACGACGCGCGTCTCCAATTCGCCCGCGGCGAGTCGCTGCGCCAGGGTCTCGCGGCTCCTCTCCCAGGAGTTCTGCTCTTCGCGCTCTTGCGCCTGCGCGGCGAGATCTTGGGCGCGGGCCGACCGCGGCCGCGGGGGCAACAATAGATCGAGCAACCGGCGCTCCACGGCTTGATGCGCCGGTCCGCGCATCTGCTCCCGACGCTCCTGACGGACGAGCTCGACCCCGACCTCGACGAGGTCGCGGACCATCGACTCGACGTCGCG
>JANNRU010000085.1:0-1597 GCA_031401755.1 Acidobacteriota bacterium
GGTGCCGGTTCCCATGGCGATGCCGACCTGCGCCTGGGCCAGGGCCGGGGCGTCGTTGATTCCGTCGCCCGCCATCGCGACGATCTTTCCGGCGGCCTGGAGTTTCCGGATCGTCTCCACCTTGTCCGCGGGCAGGACGCCCGCGACGATCTCGTCGAGCCCGAGTTTCTTGCCGACCGTCTCGGCGGTAGCCCGACTGTCGCCCGTGAGCATCACGATCTTGATGTCCGCTTCGTGCAGTAGGTCGATCGCCTCCTGGGTGGACTCCTTGATGGGATCAGCAGTCCCGAGCAGGCCAACGACTTCGCGGTCGACACAGACGAACATGATCGTCTGCCCGTCTCGCCGCAGGGCTTCTGCGCGCTCGGTCCACGCGCCGCCGTCCACGCCGAGATCCTCGAGGAGTGGGGCGTTCCCGAGGGCGATCTGCTGGCCCGCGATCTGCCCCGTTACACCCTTGCCGGTGATCGAGCGGAAGTCTTCAGCGGAAGTTAGCGCGATCCCGCGCTCCTCCGCCGCGTTGACGATCGCCGCCGCCAAAGGGTGCTCGCTGCCCCGTTCGAGGCTGGCCGCAAGTCTCAAGACATCGCTGTCCGAGACGCGGTCCGTGCCGACGACCGAGACGACGCGGGGCTTCCCCTCCGTGAGCGTCCCCGTCTTGTCCACGACGATCGTGTCGACCTTCTCGAGCGTTTCAAGCGCCGCCGCGTCCTTGATCAGGACGCCCGAGCTCGCTCCGCGACCGACGCCGACCATGATGGCCATGGGGGTAGCTAGACCCAACGCACACGGGCAGGCGACGATCAATACGGCCACGGCGTTGACGAGCGCGTGGGCCAGGCGCGGTTCGGGCCCGATGAGGGCCCAGGTGATGAAGGTGAGGACGGCGACGAGAACGACCGCGGGGACGAAGTACCTTGACACGACATCGGCGAGCCGTTGGATCGGGGCCCGACTCCGCTGCGCTTCACCGATCATCCGGACGATTTGGGCCAGAAGCGTGTCGCTTCCGACTCGCTCGGCACGCATCACGAATCCGCCGGTGCCGTTGAGTGTCGCGCCCGTCACCTTGTCCCCGGCCTTTTTTGCGACCGGAATCGGCTCGCCGCTGATCATCGATTCGTCCACCGCGCTCGATCCTTCGAGGACAACTCCGTCCACGGGGACCTTTTCGCCGGGCCGCACGCGCAGACGCTCGCCCGCCATGACGCTCTCCAGCGGGACGTCGGCTTCCGTGCCGTCGGCGGCGAGGCGACGCGCCGTCTTCGGGGCGAGTCCGAGGAGCGCTCGGATCGCGCTGCTCGTGCGGCTGCGCGCGCGCAACTCGAGCACCTGTCCCAGCAACACCAGGACCGTGATGACGCTGGCCGCCTCGAAGTAGCGATCGACTTGCCCGTGATGGCCACGGAACGACGGCGGAAACCACGACGGGACGATGGTCGCGGCCACGCTGAACCCGTAGGCCGCACCGGTGCCGATGCCGATCAACGTGAACATGTTCGGGCTGCGGTTGATGAAAGATACCCACATGCGCGTGAAAAAAGGCCAGCCCGCCCAGAGAACCACCGGCGTGGCTAACACGAACTCGGCCCAGGCT
>JANNRU010000086.1:0-15676 GCA_031401755.1 Acidobacteriota bacterium
CGCAATCGGGCCAAGGACAGAACGGTGGCCGGAAGCGTGACGGACGTACGGACTCGACGGCCTGTTTTCGCCAGCGCACGGCCGATCCCAGGGCAAGGCCGATGCCGACGAGAATTGGCTGATTTCAGGAAGACAACGAGTCAAACTGTCCGCCGGCGGACAGTCGCCGGACACCGCCGACCCACAAGCTTGCGGCCACTGTGGGACGCGTCAACGTTTTGCCGAGCCAGATCCCAAGACCGGCGAATAACGCGGCGACGATCGCCCCGTAGACCTCCATCGAGTGCTCAACGACGAGGAACCGATACTCGGCCAGCCGAAGTGCCACGATCAGCAAGCCGCCACACACGCCGTACAGGAGGATCTCGCGGATGCCCACTCGGCGCGGGGACGGCTTCGATTCCGGCGGCGTGCGCATGAGATAACTAATGATAGCGACGATCGGCGGCGGACGATTCGGCGGGTTGGCTTACTGGGCGCCCGTGGAGTCTCTGTGCCTATTAGGTTACGCTCTGTCCCGACCCGCACCGCCTTCTCGCGTTTCTGAAGGAGGAATCGCCATGAAGTTCCTCGCACTCCTGGCGCTGACGCTCATCCTTTTCGCCGGGCCCGGGCTGGCCCGCGCGGACGAAGGCGCGGCACTGCGTGACAATTCCTTCGTGCGTCCGGCCGCGCCCCCGATCCGGATCGCTGCGCCGGTCGCGGGCAAGATCCGCCGACCGCCCGAGCGGGTCACGGTCTACTTCCAACGCTACGAGCAGGCGCTCGTCGGTTCCAGCGTCGAGTTGTGGATCGACGGGATCGAGCACACGGAGTCGCTACGCTTCTGGATCGATCGGGCCTGGCTCGAGTTGCCGGCCGGCTTCTGGGCGCCCGGCGCGCACCGTATCCTGGCGCGTGTGCGCAGCGCCTCGGGGCAGACGATCCAAGACGATTTGGTCTTCGAGCTCTCCACACGGAATGAAAGTGACTACGTCTGGCCCTTCGACTACGACGCGCCGAACGTCGTGGCGAACCTGATGGAGGACTACCAGCGCTTCGCCTTGCTGCCCCGGCCGCCCCCCGCGCCGTACTGGCACCACGGTCTCGACATTCGCGCCCCGTCGGGCACCTCCGTGCGCCCCGTGATCGGCGGGTACATCGCCTACAAGGGCTGCTATTCGGACTGCGTCTCGTCGCAGTGGAACGTGACCGTGCTAGGCGATGACGATCTGCTGTGGCAGTACAGCCATCTGAACCACATCGGCTGGACGAGCAAGCAGGTCGGCGACCGGGTTGAGCCCGACGAGGACCTGCTCGGCGCGATCGTCAGCTGGCCCTACCAGACAAACGGTGCCGCCTATCATCACCTGCACATCAACGCAGTGGAGCTCCAAGATTTCGACATCGCGAGCTGGCGGGCGATGGCCGAGGACCCGGAGGCGACGCCGCCGCCCGTCCCGCCTCCGCTCTCGGCGAATTTCAAGTGGCACAACCCGCTCGAGTTCCTGACGACCGCGGGGGACCTGGACACGACGAGTCCCGAGTTCGACGGGGAGATCCAGGCCGGCTCACCCGACATCCTCTTTCTCGAGAACGACACGGAAGACGCGTTCAACCCGATGAACACGCTCGTCTCGGGCGACGTGGACATCGCAACGCGCATGAGGGACACGCGAGACGTGATCCAGAACGGCCTCGTGCCTGGACAGCCGTTCTCGCTCGGGCTCTACGAGATCGCATACAGCGTCGTTCCCATCGACACCGAGTGCTTCAAGGGCTGGATCCCGCGTACACCGCTCGCGAAATTCGACGTCGTGCCCGGCGAATATGACGGCGACTTGCAGGATCAGCTGCTGCTCGACGTGTTCCAGCGCGTCATCCATCTGGGCGGGGCGACCTACACTACGAACTTCGAATACTCGCAACGCAACTTCTGGTACAACCTGACCAACTCTAGATGGGGGATCCTCGACGGCGCCGCCGGCTACTGGAACACCGACGGCGCAACGGTGCAGGGACCCCTGTTTCTCGATGGAACTTACCGGGTGACTGTCTACGGAGCGGACTTTCTCGGGAATGAAATCTCCGAGTCGATCGAAGTCGAGGTCGACAACAACCTCCCGGCGAACGGCGGCTACTGTCCGACGCGGATCACGCATTTTACGCTTCCTGGGATGGAGCTGGAGCCCGAAGGCGACGACGTGCTGCGCTTCTTCCCACCGCCGATCCCGATCGCATTCAACGAGATCATCGAGGGTTCGAGCCGCACCTCGATTCCCGCAGCCGGGTGGCCCGCCTGGTACTTCGACGACGCCGCGCAGGGACGGCGCTATGCGATCGGTGTCCTTGACGGTGACGCGGTCGATGTCGAGTACGTGCCCTACATCGGCGATGTGATTATCGAAGTCCCCGCGGAGCTGCAGTTGCTCGCGAAGAGCGCGACCTTCAATCCGCATGCGCCGTCTACCCGTCCACTGAGCCTACGAATCAGCACGCGCCTCGCACGCGATCCATTGACCGGACAAGCGCTGCTCGGTTCGCCTCACGGTCTGGACCAGGTCGCCTTCGGTCTCGTTCTGGCCGAGCCGATCGAGATCCTCGGAGTGCCGCACCGGCTGCGCGCGGTACCGGCAAGTGGCGCGTCGTGGACGCTCGAGCCCACCGGTGATCCGGGCACGCCCCCCGTGCCTGATGGAACGATCGGCGCACCGTTGCGCGTGCAGAAGGGCGACCCTGCGGCGACGCGGCTCAATCTGGACTGGGATGCGAACACCTGCACCGGCAGCGGCTACAACCTGATCTACGGCGACCTGGGCAGCGTGCGATCGCTCGAGGTCGATGGATCCGCCTGCGATCTCGGGACGTCGGGCCACGCGATTTGGGGCGGGGTCCCGCCCGGCAACTTGTGGTTCGTCGTCGTCAGCGAGAACGGAGCCGGTACCGAGGGTAGCTGGGGCCTGGACGGGACCGGCGCCCAACGCGGGGGCAGCACGCCGTCGGCCGAGTGCGGGAATACTGCGCGAAGCAACGCCGACTCGTGCCCGTGAGCTCCGGCTCACGATCGCGCCGGCGAGCGTCCGTTCGGGAGACGGCTGCTTGCTCTCCGGTGACATCGGGCGGCACGGGGTCGGGGGCGGCGCCTCGCGAATCGTCGAGAAGATCAGCGGAGAGCCGCCCCCATGAATCTGCCGGGGTGCACTTGTTACATGCAAGTGACGGTAGTCGTCCTCGCCGCGGCCCACAATCTCCATGCAACCCAAGATTCCATGGAGGTACGAAATGACCCGATCTCGATCCCTTCGTCGCGCGTGTTTCGGCGGCTGTCTGGCTCTAGTGCTTCCGTCGGCGAGCGACTTCGCGCCGACGAACGCCGCCCCGCCGCCGCCACGCCAGACGCGCGCGGTGGACGTAGTGATCTGTCTGGACACCTCCGGAAGCATGGAGAATTTGCTCGATTCCACGCGGGCTCGGGTCTGGGATGTCGTCAACGAGCTGGCGCGGATGAAGCCGACGCCGGAACTGCGGGTCGGCTTGCTGAATTTCGGAACCGACAAGGCGACTCAGGAAGCGGGCTTCATCGTTCGGCGGATCGATCTCACCGACGATCTAGACGCCGTGTATGCCGAGTTGATGGCGCTAACGATCGGCGGGAGCGCGGAATACGTCGGCCGCGTCCTGGACGAAGCTCTCGACGGGATGAGCTGGTCATCGGACTGGGATGCGTTGCGTGTAATCTTCGTCGCGGGCAACGAACCCGCCGACCAGGGCGTCGAGGAGCACGACTTTCGCATTGCCGCGCGCGCGGCGCTTGACCGCGGCATCATTATCAATTCGCTCTATGCCGGGAGCCGCGAACAAGGCATCCTCGAGAAGTGGCCCGACATCGCCCGCGTCGGCGCTGGCAACTTCTCTGCGATCGATCCCAAGTTGGGAACGATTCAGATCGCGACACCCCAAGACCAGCGCCTGCTCGAGCTGAACGGTCTGCTCAACACGACCTATGTACCGTACGGTCCGCGTGGTCGGGACGGCCTAGAAAACCAGGTTGCGCAGGACGGCAACGCTTCGCGGCTCGGCGTCGAATCTTGCAGCAGTCGGATCGTAACCAAAGGCGGCGCACTCTACACGAATGCCTCATGGGATCTCGTCGACGCCGCGCAGGTCGACGGGTTCGAATGGAATTCGGTGCCTCACGCCGATCTTCCTGCCGAGTTGCAGCCGATGACGCACGAGCAGCGGGTGCAGTACGTCACGACCCGGCGGGCGCAGCGCGAGACGATCCAGGCGGAGATTCAAACAATTAGCGTCGAGCGTGAGACGTTCATCCGTGCTGCGCTGGCGGAAGACGAACACAACCTGGGAAGCGCGATGCGGCAGGCGATTCGCGAGCAGGCACTGGCCAAAGGCTTCAAGTGAAACGATTGTCGACCCGTTCTCGGAGAGCCCGGCTTGGCGCGTACGACGATCTTCGTCGTTGAAGACGATCCCGCGATCCGGCGAGGGCTCTGCGACGCGCTGCGCTTCGCCGGATACGCGGTCTCCGAGTGCGCCCGGGGCGATGAAGCGGTCGCCGGGGTGCTCGCGTCCACGCCCGATCTGTTGCTGCTCGACGTCTTGCTTCCTGGTATGGACGGTTTTGAGATTCTGACCGAGCTGCGCCGATCGCATCCGCAGCTTGCCGTGATCCTGCTGACGGCACGAGGTGCCGAAGGCGACCGCGTGCGCGGCCTGAGGCTCGGCGCCGACGATTACGTGGTCAAACCGTTCAGTGCCACTGAGCTCTTGGCCCGCGTCGAGGCAGTGCTGCGCCGGTCGGCCGAACGCCCGCGCGGCCTGCGAACCCTACGCCTCGCGGACCGCACGATCGACTTGGAGCTGGGCGAGATCGCACTCGATGACGGAGAGACGCAGCATCTGTCCCAGCTTGAATCGAGCATCCTGCGTTACTTGGCGGTCAATCGCGGGCGACCCGTCGATCGCCGGGAGCTACTACAGCGCCTCTGGGGTGGCAATTCCCGAGAGATGGAAACACGTGCGATCGACATGCACGTCCGTCGCCTGCGCGAAAAACTCGAGCGCGACCCGGCGCATCCGAGCGTCTTGGTGACCGTGCGCGGCCGAGGCTACATGTTCACCGATCCTGACGGCCGGGAGACCCGATGAGGCGGATCACGCGCTGGTGGCTCATCTTCGCCTCGTGCAATCTCGTCGTCGCCGCCGCACTCGTCTGGACCAGCGCAACCGTCATCCGCCTCGAACGCGCCGAATGGCAGGCCCGTGCGGAAACCGACTACCAAGAATCGCTACGCCTCGCGCTCTGGCGCATGGACTCGTGGCTGTCGCTGTTCCTGGCCCGCGAGGCGGCGCGACCGGACGCCGATGCTGGACCGCTCGACTCCGAGTTCTTGATGCTTCATTTCGACCTCGATTCGAAAGGCATCCGGACGACGCCCGCCGCCGCGGACGCGTCGCGGATTATTCCGCACCTGCGCGGGGAGCGCCTGCGCGCCGCTTTTACGCAAGCCGACTCCCAGGTCGTCGCCGGGCTCGACAGCCCGGGGGTGTCCGCGAACGACGCGGCCTGGGTCGCAGCGCAGCAGCTCAAGTCGCAAAACGAGTTCGACGCTCGCGTGGCGTGCAGCGTGCCGCGACCGACGGGGGCGGACTCGGCCGGACGCCAAGTTGTGGCGTGGCTCGATCCGCCGGATGCCGCGGGGCCGCCGGTGCTGGCCTTCGTGCGCCACATCGAAGGCGAGCGGTTCCATGGTTTCGTCTTCGACTGGCCGCGCGTGCGCGAGCGGCTGCTGTTTGAGATCCGCGACCTGTTTCCAGGCGCCGAACTCGTGCGTGCGACTACGGTGCAACGGTCCGCGAATATCGAGGGGAGCGGGTTGGCCAATGCGCCGGTCACGCTCCAGACGCCGCCCCCGATGCCCATTCGCGTTTCGGAGATGACGGCCGGTCGAGCGGCAGTGGGCCTGGCCTGGCTCGCGTTGATCGGTGCTGCGGTCGCAGTCGGCACAACGTTGCAGAAGAGCATCGACCTCGGCGATAGAAGAAGGCGGTTCGTTTCCGCGGTGACGCACGAACTGCGGACGCCGCTGACGACCTTCCGGATGTACACGGAGATGCTCGCTGACGGGCTCGTCCGCACCGAAGAACAGCGCAGCGAGTACCTGCAGACGCTGAAGGACGAGTCGCACCGCTTGTCGGAGCTGGTGGCCAACGTGTTGGCCCACGCGCAGCTCGAGGAGCGCCGCGTGCCGCGCCGCCACGAGTCGATGAACCTGGACTCGCTGATCGATCGCCTGCGGCCGGCGCTCACGCGACGTGTGGCGAGTTCGGGGATGAGGCTCGACGTCGCAATCACAAGTGACGCCGTAGCGCCGTTGACCGTGGATCCCGACGCGATCGCGCAGATCCTGGGGAACCTCGTGGACAACGCCGCGAAGTATGCGAATGGTGGCGATCCGGCGACGATCCACCTGGGTGTCGCGATCGTCGACGGCTCGATCGTCCTGACCGTCCGCGACCACGGGCCGGGAGTCCCACGCGATCAAGCCCGGGCAATCTTCGCCCCCTTCGACCGTGGGGGACGCGATCCCTCAGACCCGGTCCCTGGCGTCGGGCTGGGCCTCGCGCTGTCTCGCGGCCTGGCGCGCGACATGGGCGGCGACCTGACGCTCGACGCGGCCGACGGCCCGGGTGCGTCGTTTCGCCTTAGCTTACCGACGCGGCCCGTCCGTCGCTGAGGATCGAGCTGCCGTTGAGGGTGTACAGGAGACAACGACGGGCGCCGAAAGCTCGCATGGACCACGCGCGCAGTGGGTCCACATCGATTTCCTGTTCCAAGCCTATTCCAACGAATCGCAGACGCAGGTCGGCTTCGGACCCTTCGGCGGAACTCAGATCGCGGCGCTGCTGTGCGAGGTGGCCACCCGGATGCTGAAGGCGGGCTGGCACCAAGAGTGGTTCGTTCATCGCCGGCTGCGTCCGGAGGTCTTTGCGGGGCGCGTGAACAATCAAGTCACGGGCGCGGCGAGTTACCCGATTCATTCCGATGTCTTCAAATCGGAGGCGCTCGACCGCATTCAGACCGCCCATGGCGATTCGCTCATGCCGGTCGCCGAAGCTCGGCGAGGCGGTAGCGATCAGTGTCCTTCCCGATCAGCGCGATTGTTACCACGAGCCCTTCGGCGGGTTCAGATTCACCCGCTTTGACGGGACGTCGATGACCCCCGCATCCCTCTTGCCGCGGGTGGTCGGAGGACGCACGCGTTGGAGCGCTACTCAGTCACCTTGGACCCACCCGCGAGTCACGGACGCGAAGAACCAATTCGGGTTCGGCGGCCACGTAGCCGTAATTTGCCTGATTCTGAACGTATGTCGCCGGCCGCGTACCAGACGAGATCGTTCAGCACTAGAATTTCGGCGAGCCGTCACGAAGTAACGCGCGAGGGTCCCGCTCCATGGCACACATCTTGGTGGTGGAAGATGAGGTGGCGATCGCCGATGCCCTGATCTTCGCGTTGCAGACGGAAGGGTTCGGAGTGACATGGTTGACCCTCGCTGGAGAAGCGCTGGAACTGCACGAGCGGCAGCCCGCGGATCTGTTGATCCTCGATGTTGGACTTCCCGACATGAGCGGCTTCGAGGCCTGCAAGCGTCTGCGCCATTTCTCCGAAGTTCCGGTGATCTTCCTCACGGCGCGCAACTCGGAAATTGACCGGGTAGTCGGACTGGAGATCGGTGCCGACGACTACGTCACCAAGCCGTTCAGCCCGCGCGAGGTCGCGGCACGCGTCAAGGCCATCTTGAAACGGGTCGCACCCCGATCGGCGCCGCCGGTGGAATCCCGAGAACAAGGACCCTTTCGCGTCGACTTGGCGCGCTACCAGGTGCACTATCACGAGCAACCGTTAACCCTGACCGTTCACGAGTTCCGGCTGCTGCAAGCTCTCCTCGACCAACCCGAGCGCGTCTTCAGCCGCGACCAACTCCTTGAGGCCACGGGTGTCGCCGCCGCGTCCGGCTACGAGCGAACCATCGATTCCCACGTCAAGAGTCTGCGTGCGAAGCTGCGACTGATCGACGAGAAAGCGGAACCGATCCAGACACATCGCGGGCTGGGTTACAGCATCAGGCTCGATTGATGCCGCTCGGGATCCGGATCTTTCTCGTCTATTTCGTGTTCGTCGGCCTCTCCGGCTGGTACGTGTTGCGGACGGTGATGGATGAGATCCGCCCCGGGGTGCGACAGACGACCGAGGAAACGCTGGTCGATACCGCCCACTTACTGGCGGAGCTACTGCGCGAGGATCTTCGATCCGGGAACATCGGCCAGTCGCGCTGGCCGGAGCGGCTGCAGGCCTACGGTCTTCACCGGCCGAACGCGCAGATCTCGGGAGTGCAGAAACTCGAGGTGAGCCACCGGATCTACGTTACCGACGCAAATGGAGTTGTCGTGCTCGATTCGAGCGGCAGCGCGGTCGGCCAGGACTATTCCCGTTGGAACGACGTCTACCTGACGTTACGCGGCGAGTACGGTGCGCGATCGACTCGCGAAGATCCGGACGATCCGGCCTCAACTGTGATGTACGTCGCGGCGCCGATCATGGAGGCTGGGCGGATCCTGGGCGTCGTCACCGTCTCCAAGCCCAACCGCGCGCTGCAACCCTACATCGAGCGATCCCAGAGCCGGTTGACCTGGCTCGGGGCCGGGCTGATCGGCGTCGGTCTGATCGTCGGTGGTGGGCTGAGTTGGTGGTTGAGCGGATCGTTGCGCCGCCTGACCGCTTACGCTCGGGCGGTCAGCGCGGGAGAACGGATCGAACCGCCCAATCTACGCGGAGGCGAGTTGACCCAGCTGGCCGAGGCGCTCGAACAGATGCGCACGGAACTCGAAGGCAAGGCCTACGTCGAGCGCTATGTGCACACGCTGACTCACGAACTGAAGAGCCCGCTGGCGGCGATCCGCGGTGCCGCGGAGCTTCTCGACGGCGAGATGCCGGCGGACCAACGTCAGCGGTTCCTCGCGAATATCCGCAGTGAGGCTGGACGCCTGCAAGAGCTGATCGAGCGGTTGCTCCGACTCGCGCTGGTCGAGCAGCGCCAACGCCTGGAGGAGCGCGTCCTCGTACAGATCGAACCACTGCTCGTCGAGCTTCTGGCATCCCAAGAAGCACGCATCGCCGGAGCCGGCGTCGCGGTGCACAGCCACGTTCCCGCGGGGCTCACAGTCCCGGGGGAGCGGTTCTTGCTATACCAGGCGCTGGCCAACCTGCTGGACAACGCGCTCGATTTCACTGGGGCGGGAGGTGCCATCCGCATCGACGCCGAACGCGGCGCAGACTCGGTCGAGTTGCGGATCTTTAATCAAGGCGAGCCCATTCCCGATTACGCGATGCGGCGATTGACCGAGCGGTTTTTCTCACTGCCGCGCCCGGCGAGTGGGCGCAAGAGCACCGGCCTCGGCCTCAATTTCGTCCAAGAGGTCGCCAGCCTGCATGGGGGCCGACTCAGCGTGCGCAACGTCGAGGGGGGAGTCGAGGCCTCCTTGAGTCTCCCGTCGACCTGACCTCAAATCTCCACGTAATCTCCATCGGACCTGCACACGTTCTCTACTCGACAGCCGTAGATTCTCCACGTCGACCGGGACGTTACTCGACATGGAGATGAAGCGATGAGTCGTTTTCTTGGATTCAAGCTCGGAGTTATCGCGTTGCTTTCACTGGTGTTGCTGATCCCATTGGCGATGATTCGCGGAATCGTCGTCGATCGACAAGGACAGCGCGACCGGGTATTGACGGACATCGCCAACACTTCGAGCGGCGCCCAGCGATTGACGGGTCCGCTGCTCGTCGTGCCGTTTCGCAAGACCGTACGCGAAACGAAGTTCCGAGCGGCGAGTGGCGAGCCGTACGAGGAACTGTCGGAACAGCAAGGTCGCTTGTACTTCCTTCCGGAGCGTCTGGAGCTCGAAGGCCGCGTGACGATCGAGGAACGTAGTCGGGGGATCTACAAGGCACGTCTGTTCCATAGCAAGAACGAGATCGGCGGCTACTTCGACGTGCCCGCGCAGTACGGGCTCGCCGACTCGATCGCGGACTATCGCTTTGATCCGGCAATTCTGGCAGTTGGGATCAGTGACATCCGCGGAATCGAGAGCAGCCCCAAATTGCGATTGAACGACCAAGAGCTTCCGTTCGCGCCGGGGAGCGCGGACGGGCTCTCGGTCGGCGGGATTCACGCAGCGCTGCCGGCCAAGGACGGCGTCGCCGGTCGGCGCCTGACATTTGCGTTCTCCCTGGACTTGCAGGGGACGTCGCAGTGGAACGTGACGCCGGTCGGTCGCGATACAACGGTGCACCTGACCGCAGACTGGCCACACCCGAGTTTTGTCGGTGAGTTCCTCCCGACAGAGCGACAGATTCATCCCCGTGGCTTCACCGCGAGTTGGCAAACCAACGTGTTCGCGACCAACATGGGAGAGTTGCTGAACGCCTGCGTACGCTCGGGAGCCTGCGACGCCTTCAGACAGCGAAATTTCGGTGTCGACTTCGTCGATCCCGTAGATCAGTACTTGAAGACGGATCGGGCGATCAAGTATTCGCTGCTGTTCATCGGACTGAGTTTTGCCGGATTCTTCCTGTTCGAGGTTCTTGGTGGCTTGGCCGTTCACCCGGTGCAATACGGATTGGTCGGTCTGTCGCTCGCGCTGTTTTACCTGCTCTTGCTCTCGTTGAGTGAGCACATCGGATTTGTGCTGGCCTACGGTCTGTCTGCCTCGGCGTCGGTGCTCTTGGTCGGGTTCTATATCAGCCACGTGCTGCGGGGTTGGAAGCGCGGTGCCGGTTTCACGGTCGGGCTCGCGGCGCTCTACGGCGCGCTTTACGGCCTGCTGAGTGCCGAGGATTTCGCCCTGTTGCTGGGCTCGCTCCTGCTCTTCGGATTGCTCGCCGCGCTGATGATCTTGACCCGCAAATTGGACTGGTACGCACTGGCCAAGCCGGTCGCGGCCGGGAGCGACGTTCCGCTACCCTAGGTGTACCAGGCAACCGCTAGCGGAGGGAAACACGGTATGGTCAACGAGTACAACAAACTGACTCCCCAAGAGGCCCAGGTCCTGCTGAACAAGGGAACCGAGCCACCAGGTTCCGGAGAATACGTCGATAGCGAGGAGTTGGGGACCTACGTTTGCCGCCGGTGCAACGCGCCCCTCTATCTCTCGCAAGACAAGTTTCATGCCGGCTGCGGTTGGCCGAGTTTCGATGACGAGATCGAAGAGGCGGTCGAACGCGAAGTCGATGCCGACGGCCGGCGAGTCGAGATCCTGTGTCGCAACTGCGGCGGTCACCTCGGCCACGTCTTCACCGGCGAAGGCATGACCGCCAAGGACACGCGTCACTGCGTCAACTCGGTGTCGATGAAGTTCTATAACGCAGGTGAAGAGATTCCCAAGATGATCGAGATCGACGGCGACTAGCGCTTGATTCGCAAACGCCCGTCCGCGGTCGCTCCAACGGGTCGACTTTCGCCTAGGGAATGCGGAAAACCAAGCTGCAGCAGGTGACGGCGCCCTCCGCCTTCTGAAGTTCACCGACCTCGACGACACGGACCGGCAGCCCGTGTCGTTCGATTCGCTCGAGCGTGCGCGGAAACGACGCCGGATAGATTACCCGGCCGCCGATCTTCAGCGCATTGGCCGCCATCGGCTCTCCCGGGTCGACCTCGATCCGGTCGAACGCCGCGAATGGCTCGGAGGGCAACCACATCGGGTTCATCAGCAAGAGGTCGTCCGCGAGGGCCGTTACCGCCGTCTTGAGGTGCAGGCAGTCGGAAACGTCGACCGCATCGACCGTGTACCCATGCGGCGCCAGCAGACGCCGCGTCTGGTCGATGGCCGCATCGTTGGTCCGACTCGAACGTCCGACAAAGACGCGCCGGCCGACCACCAGCACGTCCCCGCCGTCCATCGTGCCGGGCGGTTCGATCGTCCGGATGTCGCGATATTCGCGAAGCGCTTCGGTGACGGCCGCGGTCTCCGCTCGACGCGATGGGGCGCCGGGTCGTGTTACGAGTGCTAACGCATCGAAGACAACGGCGGCGTCTTCGACGAAGACCGAGTCCGGCATGTCGGGTCCGGACGAGATCCGCTCGACCCGGCAGCCGGCTTCAACCAGTTGCCTTTCGTACTCGCGGTGCTGTTCCTTTGCGTGTTCGACGTCGATCGGTTGGCGGGTCAGGTGTGTCAGCTCGCACCGAGCGAGCGCTGGGCTGATTTCGCGGGTTACGGCGAGCCACATGGGTCATTGCCTTTCTCCTGGAGAACTTCGCGCTAGACTCGCGCCGCCGACCCGTGGCCGCTTCGGGGGCAGGGCCGCGCGCTTCAGACCTCGTCCCGCATCCACGCCGTGGCCAGGCAGTCGGCGTATTCGTTCCACCGATGTCCGGAGTGGGATTCAATCCACTTCAGCGTGCAACCCGGATGCGCCCGGTAGAGCCGGAGCAACTCCTGAACCTGCGCCAGGTTCTTGATCTCCCCGCCTTTCTTCTTCCAGCCCTTGCGCTCCCACCCCGGGGCCCACCGGGTGATCGTGTCCACGCAGAGGCGACTGTCCGAGTGGATGATCGTTTCCGCTTCTTCAGGCAGTGCCTTGTAGGCCTCGATCAGGGCCTGGAGTTCCATGCGGTTGTTGGTCGTGTGCTCGCTGAACCCGTGGGCCGCGGCGCGGATCTCGCCGCCTTCGACCCAGACCATGCCCCAGCCGCCGGGGCCCGGATTGGGGATCGCGCTGCCGTCGGTGAACACACCGCTTTGCGGCCCGCCCACGTGTCGGGCGAGCACTTCGCTGGAGGTCAGGTTCTCCTCGGGGCCACGCCGGCCGTTGGTTCGCGGCGTCGGCTTTGTCTTTTTCTTGGGGGAGTGGTCGCGGCAGTACTTGGGCTGCCAACCGACGAATTTGTCCAGTACCGGTTGGGGTACGTCGAAATCGCTGCCGCAGACCGTACACGCGAAACGAGGCATGAGAGCGCACCACCCTGTTTTCGAACGCCTTACGAGCCTGGCGGTATCGAGGTCGGCCCCGATTGGAAGAAGAATGATGACGGCGGGGCGAATCCTCGTCCAGGGTGAGGATGGGTCGCCTGCACTACACTGCCCGCGTGGCCCAGACCGCGACCCTGTACAACTTCGACATCGATCTCGCCGACACCGACCGCGGCAAGTATGAGACGCTCGCCGTGCGCGTCGCCCGGCATCCGTCGGAGAGTGAAGAGTATCTCGTCGCACGCGTGCTTGCGTACTGCCTGGAATACACGGAAGGCATCGCCTTCTCGAACGGCTTGTCCGATCCCGAGGAGCCGACCCTGGCCGTCCGCGATCTCACCGGGGCGGTGCGCGTCTGGGTCGAGATCGGCACACCCAGCGCAGCGCGGTTGCACAAGGCCAGCAAGGCCGCCGACCGGCTCGTCGTCTACACGCACAAGGACCCGGGGCAGCTGCTGCGCCAACTGGCGGGCGAGCGGATCCATCGCGCAGATGAGGTTGAGATCTACAGCTTCGATCGATCGTTGATCGCCTCGCTCGCGGCGCGGCTGGCCCGGCGCGTGGCGCTGACCCTGTCGGTCGCTGACCGGCACCTGCTCGTCGCCGTGGAAGGCTCGGTGTTCGAGGGCGACGTCACGCGACACAGCGCGATCGACCGCTAGTCCTCAGACTTCGAAGGCGTTCGGCCAGGATGCGAGCAGATCCGCGGTCGCAACGCAGCGTCACGCCGAGCTCTGCTACCACTGCCGAAACACCACGCAAACCGTCGTGGAGTCGAGTACTGCAAACTCCTGCGCGCCCCAAGGCTTGTGTTGAACTGTCTTTGAGTTTGGATGAAGAATCTCAGGCGCGCGCTCCTTGACCTCGCTGTAGATTGCGCGAATGTCATCCGTCTCGATCGCAAGTTCCGGACGGTCCAGCGCCGCCAGCGCTGCGTTCTGCATCAGGTAGATCTTGGCTCCGTCTCTTCCAAGAACGGAAATCGAATCATCCTGGTGGAGAAGCGCAAAACCCAAGCATCGAACGAAGAGGTCCAGACCGACGTCGATGTCGGCATAAAAAACCTTAGGAATCAGGCGAAGCAACATGTCGAAGGCCCTTTCCTGCCCTGCCACGCAAAAGTACGAGCGCGATTGAATGGTGCGGGAAGAATGACACAGGCCAACGCTTGGGAAGAAATTGAACCACCCGCGGGTCGGCTGGACGAATCCATCGATCAGTTCTGCTAATCTAGTCGGGCTCGCGCGGCCGATCCGTACGGCCGGCCGAGATGGAGGATCGAAGACCATGGGCGAGAAAAAGCCGAAGAAAGAAACCAAGAAGCCGAAGTCCGCGAACAAGACGAAGCCCGAGAACCTGCCGCCCCACCTGAAGCGGCCGACCAAGTAGAACCGCGCGGACCGGCGATTTCCGGAGGGTTCGCGGCCCTTCCCCGGGGCGGCTGAGGCGGAAGTGTCGCCGTTCCGTGAGATTCTCGCCGACCGGCGGCGGCGCTGCACGCGCACGCCGTCCGCTCCGCGCTCGATCGGGACTCGCGATGCGAGTTGGCGAGGGCCTGCGCCCTCCGTGAGCCCGTTCCAGTAAATTTGAGTCGACCTAGCGTCAGCCGGGGCGGACCCGGGTCGCGGAGGCGTCCTCCGCTCGAAAACGAAACGGCGGCCCACTCGGGCTATCCACCCGGTGCCGTAGCCGTGACGGATCGCGTTCGCGAACCCGACCGCTTGCGGAAGCCCCGGCCGCAAAACGATTCCCGAGAGCCTGCCTCGGGGCACCGGAGGTGGTAAGACCGTGACAGATATCGAATGAGGAGGCATGATCATGCGAAATGAGAACGGGGTTGCCTCACGCGGATTGATGGCTGCCGCCTTCACCACGGCTGGAGTCCTGCTCGCCGGGGTCGCCCAAGCGCAGGTGCTTCGCGGGTTGACCGACTACCCGGCGGGCTGGTTCGGTCGAGCCTCGCTCGATGCCGCGGGTTCGACCGCGTTTGTGAACACCCCGACCAATCGGCTCGGCGGTAATCCGGAGCACGCTTGCAACTTTTTCGCTTCGACCCGACGAACGGCAGCGGCGCACAGCTCACGAGCTTTCCCGGAGGGGTCGAGGACGGCGAGTTCCACGTCTCGGCGAGTGACGATGGCCAGTGGGTCGCGTTCGTGTCGTCGGCCGACCCACTCGGCGGGAACCCCGACCGTAGTCCGGAGTTGTTCGTCATTCGTGGCGATGGGACGCAGTTGGCACAGTTGACTCTCGATCCCAGCCCGAATGGCGGGGCGGTCAGCGCCGTGAGCATGGCGGGATCGGGCATTCGGATCGCGTTCGTCTCGACCTCCGACCCCCTGGGCAGCAACCCCGGACGGCACCCCCAGCTCTTCGTGATCCGACGGGACGGCACCGGTCTAGTGCAGCTCACCGCGGTCACGGATGAAGAGATCGCGTACATCGACATCAGTGACGACGGACAACGCGTCGTATTCGTGCATGACGGCAATCTCCTCGGCGGAAACCCCGACGAGAACAGCGAACTGTTCGCCGTGCTTGCCGACGGGACGGGACTGCGACAGGTGACCTCGTCCACGACCGCGATTGGGGTGTTGTTCTTGGCGATCTCCGGCAACGGCGGGACGATCGTCTTCGACGGCGACG
>JANNRU010000087.1:0-10261 GCA_031401755.1 Acidobacteriota bacterium
CGAGAACAACGCCTACACCTCGTTCGACGAGACGGTCTACGTCTCCGAGATCCCGCCAAGCGGGTTGGACGCCCTGCTCGAGCTCGAAGCCGACCGCATGATCCACCTCGACCTGAACCAGGAAAATCTCGACAACGAGAAGCGCATCGTCACAGAGGAGCTGCGCCTGTCGACTGAGAACGATCCGTTCTCGCGGCTGTTTACCGAGGCTCTGAAGACGATTCTGGGCCGGCACCCGTACGCACTGACCGCGATCGGGACCAAGGCGGACATCGAAGCGGCCACGCTCGACCATGCGCGCGATTTCTACCGTCGCTACTATCGTCCCCGGAACGCGCACCTGGTGATCGTCGGACCTGTCGATCCGGAAGCGACGCTCGTCGGTATCCGCAGACGGTTCGAAGCGCTGCCCGCCGATGGCGAGACCCCGTCGGATGTTGCCTCGGTCGTCGATCAACGGTTCCCGCCCGCCGTCGAGTTCAAGGAAGACCTGCCGCCGGTCGAGATCTCGGTCCTGGGCTTTCCGCTACCGGCAACCGACTCCGAGGACTACTGGCCCCTGGTCGTGCTGCAAGAGCTGCTTGCCGGTGGCGGCGTCGATCCGCTCGAGGAGTCGCTCGTGCGCCGGCGCGGCAAGGCATTGATGGCCGGTATCGAGACGATGTCCGCGCGACGCGGAGGAGTCCTGGCCCTCTGGTCTGCAACTCTTCCTTATCGGCGCAAACAGACCGCATTTCGACACCTCGAGCAAGCTCGAATCGAGCTCGGGAAATTCGAATGGCTCGACGCCGACACGCTGACCGCGGCCAAACGGCGACTGCGCATGGAAGAGTTCGGATCGGTCTACTGGGTCGCCTGGCGTGCCGACCGGATCGGACGGGCCCGTTGGTGGCTGGGCGACGAACGGCGCGCGTTCGATGCGGCCGAGCGCATCGACGAGGTCACGCTGGACGAAGTTCGCGACGCGTTTCAACGCTATGTCGCCGATCGGGCCCCGGTGCAGGTTCACGTGCGCCCCGAGCACGTTCCATTGCTGGTGCGCTGTTTCGGCTGGCTCTACCCGATCTTCGGCGGTTGAGGAGGGCGCGCGCGGTGCGTCGAATTTGTTGGATCGCAATCACGGCGCTGCTGGCCGCGCTGAGCGTGTGGCCTACGCGTGCCGCGGAAGTGGCGCTGGAGTGGCCGATCGATGCGGGCACTACCGGTGTGCTCGTCGAAGATCACCGCGCACCCTTGGCGCACGTGCGGATCGAGTTCGGTGCCGGAGCTTGGATGCCGTGGTTTCGCGACAACGATGTCGAAGAGGCGTTTACGATTCAGGACCACGACTCCGCCGGACAACTGCGCCTCCGCGCCGACCTGCTTGCTGCGCGGATCACGTTAGGGGTCGGACGCCGAACGAGCCTTCTCACGCTCGATTGCCACACCGAAGTGCTGCCTCAAGCCCTCGAGTTGGTCGGCGACATCCTGGCCAATCGGGATTTCGACCGCGCGACGCTGAAGCGCTGGCAGCGGAGTCGGACGATCGGCTGGAAAGCCTCGTTGAAGGACCCGTCGTTCGTCCTGCGGCAAGCTGGCGCGCGACAGCTGTTCGGGACGAACGACCCCCGGCGCTTTGCGGTCGAAGCGCCCGAGCCCCTGAACACGGATGTCGACCGTCTGGTCCGCGCGCGGGAGCGGCTCGTTCGCCTTCCGGGTCGGGTGGTCGGCTTCGCCGGGGCGATCACCCGCGACGAGGCCAAGCGACTGGCCGCGGATCTGCTGCCGGTCGTCGACCCGCTGCTCCCTCCAGGGCTCGGAGCCTTACCCCTCGTACCGATCTCGCCGGAGCGTCGCCCGCGCGAGGTCGAGGTGAAGTTACCGCGATTGACGCAGACTTATCTTGGCCACGGTCGAATGTCGCTGGCGACCGACGACCTCGACTACCCTGCGTCGATGATCGCCGATCATGTTCTCGGCGGGCATTTCAACTCGCGCCTGATGGTCGCCCTGCGCCAGGAAGGCGGGGAAACCTACGGTGCCGCCGTTCGCAATGAAGGCAGCGATGTACCCGGCCTCTATGCGTTGGCGACCTTCACGCGCACCGAAAATGGCTCGGCGATCGAAGAAAAATTGCGCGGCGTCTTGCGCGAGTTCTGCGCCGACGGCATCACGGAGGCCGAGCGCGCCGCCGCAGCCAGCAACGCCCTCGGCCGACGCGCCTTCGCGCGCCAGTCTCCGGCGCAACTGCTCGCAAGCTACTTACGCGACAAACGCCTCAATCTACCGCAGGGCTTCGACGACCAGCTCGCCGAGAAAGCGGCAGCGCTTTCACTCGACGAAGTCAACGCGTTCATCAAACGGTTCCACTCCCCGAATGGCTTCATGACCGTCCGCGTCGTGCGCCGTTGACCCGGCAAGGAGACTCGATGACTCTTCGCAACGTGTCGCCGCTGGCGCTCTTCGTTGTCTTGCTCGCCGGCTGTGGCCGGCCCGCGCCCGCGCCGGCACCGAAGGCTGCGGAGGCCGCTGCTCCCGCCGCCGTTTCGGTTCGTGTCGTCGACGGCCGGCTGATCAACACCGAAGCGCGGTACACGCTGGTGATTCCCGACGGCTGGGTCCTGTTCGACAAGGTGCGGCCCGGCCTCGTCGTGCTGCGCCGCGGCGATGTCGAGACGGCGCCCACGCTGGCCATTCTCGCCCGACCCGCGACGAGCGATGCCGCGGCCGAGGTCAACCGACTGCGCGACTCGCTGCTCGGCTCACCGATGGGCTACGAGGTTCTGGACGAGCGGCAGCGTGAAGTCGCCGGGCACACGGCGTCGGTGCTGGTGACGCGATTCGTGTTCGAGGGGCAGGGCCGTGTGACCCACAACGTCGTCCTCGTCGCCGCCGGCCAGTGCTACGTTTTGGGCGTCGAGATGCCCGAAGCGTTGCGCGCCGAAGTCGAGGCCGATCTCGAGAGGGTCCTGGCCTCGATCGAGCTCGGCGCGGCCTAACCTCGCGCTCAGCCGATGAACCGGCTGAAATCCTCGAGCAAATAGCGCGTGAAGTCGGTCAGGGTCTCCAGGATCCAGTGTGCGGCGAAGAGGATTGTGACGCCGACGGCGAGGATCTTCGGGACGAAGGTCAGCGTCACATCCTGCAGCGATGTCGCGACCTGGAACAAGCTGACGGCAAGCCCGACCACGAGGCTGACCAGCAGCATCGGCATGGCCACGAGCATCGTGACCTCGATCGTCTGCCGGGCGATCTCGATGACCTGTGCTTCCGACATCGCCGTTCGCTCCTAGTGAAAGCTCGCTGCGAGCGAGCCGACCAGCAGGTGCCAGCCGTCGACCATGACGAACAACAGCACTTTGAAGGGGAACGAAACGATGACCGGCGGCAGCATCATCATGCCCATCGACAGCAACACCGACGCCACGACCAGGTCGATGATCAAGAACGGCATGAACAGCAAGAAGCCGATCTGAAACGCAGTCTTCAGCTCCGAGATCAGAAACGACGGCATGACCACCGTCAAGGGTACGTCGGCCCGCGTCGTGGGATGGTCGAGCTTGGCCAGTTTGACGAACAGCAATAGATCGTTCTCGCGCGTATTGCGCAGCATCCACTCCTTGATCGGCGCGATACCGGTGTCGAGGGCGGTCTGGCCGTCGAGCTGCCCGGCCTGATAGGGCACGACGGCTCGCGCGTAGACCTGCTCGCCGACCGGGGCCATGATGAAAATCGTCAGCATCAAGGCCAGCCCGGAGAGCACCTGATTAGGCGGCACCGTCTGCGTGCCCAGTGCCTGGCGCAAGAAGTGCAAGACGATGATCAAGCGCACGAAGCAGGTGAACATGACCAGCACGGACGGCAGGACCGCCAGGACTGTCATCAAGAGCCCGATCTTCATCAACGTCGAAAGGCCCTGCGGGGACGCGAGCGATCCCAGGTCGATCGAGCCCTGGAACGCGGGCGCGCTCTGGGCCACGAGCACGACGGCGCTCAACGTCCCACCTCGGCACGTGAAGCGGCATCGCTGAAGACTTCTTGAAAGCTGGCGGCTTGGCCGGGATCGCCCTCGGCGTCGAGCTCGCGCAGCAGCCGCACACCGTCGGTCGAGACACCGAGCAACAAACGGCGGTTCCCGACGCGCAGGATCGCGACACTGGCGCCACGAGTCAGCGCGGCGCGGTCAACGACCTCGAGTTCGCGCTTTGCGGCTCGGAAACGCTTTTGGAAGTGCAACCACAGCCCGGCCAACAAGGCGAAGCCGGCGACCGCCGCGCCCAGCCGGAACATCGCGCCCCACAAGGACGGCGCGGCCGCGACTTCGAGGACCCCGGCCTCAGCGAGGAGTGGCATTGTCGTCCTCGGGAACCCCGACGAGCTTCACCGCCACGATCTCCCCCATGGCCACTGGCTGAACGAAGCCGAGCAGCACCGGCCCCGATCGCAACTCGAACGGCTCGCCGACGCGACGATCGAGCGCCACGATCTCTCCCGGACGCAACTCTGCGAGCTTCGCCATTCGGCAGCGAGTCCCTCCGACCCGCACCGTGACCCGCAGCGGTATGGCCTCAAAGCCCACGAACCGCTCCGGCGCTTCCTTGGACGTAGCTCGGCTCACGTCCCGGCCCACAGCAACCCCCGTACCACCGAGAATCCCCGAGATTTCCCTCTCTCCGTCAAGATTCCGACACCGGCTATCTTAAAGGGGGACCGTCACCTCTTTTGATTCCCGTCGGGAATTCGGGACGCGGATGCGCTCCAAACTACAGATCGGCGAGGATCTGCCTGAGAGCCGTTTGCTCACCTTCATCGATGAGCAGGCGGAGTACGTGGTGGTTTTCTTCGAGGGACAGGCGCTGATCCGCGACCTGGCGCTGACCCACGGTATCTGCGGGCCAGGCTTTGCGTACTTCCGCGAGGTCGTGCTGAGCGTCCAGCCGATGTTGGCCTTCCTGAAGGCCGGCGAGCAGTTCGGCTTCTACATCGACTCGGAGCAGCCGCCGTTTCGACTCAAGATCGAAACCGGACACCACGGTGAAACCCGCTGCACGCTCGTTCCCGAGGGTTTCAGCGAGTTCCCCGAGGCGATGAGTGGGTTGGTGCGAATGGTGCGGATCTTTCACGGGTTTCGTCCGCCGTATCAGTCAATCCTTCGTGTCGGGCAGGTTTCCCTCGGCGAACTCGTCAATCGGGTGCTCGCCGAGTCCTATCAGCTACCCGCGCGCGTACGCGTCAGCGAGACGAGCGACCAGGCGATCCTGGTTCACGTCTTGCCCGATGGACACCGCGCTGATACCGACTCCCTGAACGAGACGGTCGATGCGCGGATGACGATGCTGCGCCCCGGCCTCGATGCGTTGTTCGCCGAGGCCCCGACGGAGTCCGCCGCGATCGTGGCCGAATTCGCCAACCTCGGGCTGAGGCTGATTCACGAGCGGCCTATTCGATTCCACTGCCCTTGCTCGCGCGAGCGGATGATCTACAACCTACGTCTGGTCATCGACGGCGGAACGCCGCTCGAGCAGCTCTTCGAGCCCGACGCGGAGACACTCGAGCTACGCTGCGAGTACTGCAAGTCGTTCTACCATCTGACTCGCGACGAACTGCGTGGAGCCGAGCACTCGGTCAACTAAGCGACGATTCCGTGCAAGCGTCGCGGCCTCGATGCCCGGCTTAGAGTTGGGCGGCGATTGCGATCGCCGCTTGTTCGGAAGTCTGAACCGGAACGATTTCGAAGTCGACCAGGTCGTCCCAATTGTCGGTCCATTGCTCGAGTAACTCGATGCTCTCCGCTTCCATCACTTGAAAGCAGCGGCGGAACTCGAGGTCGACCCAACTCGACACGTATCGAACGCTCGTTGGGGCCATTCGCCCCCGCTCGCGAAATCGCCGGTAGACCTCGGGCGCCTGACCTGGGCGAAAAGATTCGATGACCATGAACAGCATCAAGGCCCCTCCTGCAGGTTGGAGGCGATTTCGAGCGCGTCGAGCAGGGCCTCCCGCGTCTGCGCCTGTTGTCGCTCTCGGGAGATCGTCGGAGTACCGTCGAAGAGCTGGTGGCCGTAATGACCGAACTGGGAATGATTGCCGCCTTCGATTACGACCCAGCGCGTGGCGGCCGGGAGCAGGTGACGAAAGGTGTCGACCTGCTCAGGCGTGGCGACGCCGTCATTCGTTCCGACCACCTTGGTGAACGGGATCGACGATCGTGACAGGTCGAAGCGCTTCGGGTGAGAAGTAGCGATCAGAACGATTCCCCGCACCCGCTCGGGAAGTTGCGTCGCCACCCGGCTGGCGAGTGCAGCTCCGAGGGAATGCCCTGCGACGACCCAGCCGGCGACCGAGCGGTCCTGCTCGATGGTCTCGATCACGCGCCGGACCGCGATCAGCTTGTGCGACTCGAGCGGCGCGACCCAATAGGGGAGTCGGACCACGTGAACGAGGTGTCCCAGCTCCGCAATCGGCCGCAGCAGCGGGGCATAGGCTTCCGCCGCAACGCCGGCACCGACGACGAATACCAAGCCGGCTTTACCCGTTGCAGCAGCGGGTCGAAATACCAGCATCTTCCGTGAGCCTACGACCCGCACGTTCGCATCGCTGGACAGCACGGCACGCGCAACGCCCTGCGTGCGAAAGGAATTGAGCAACCAGGCGGTGGAAAAAATGGCCCAGACGATGAAGCCAAGACGAATCCAGCGGTGGATCGTCGCGCGGCGCGGGCGCTCGCTACCCTTCACTGGCACGTTTCAGCCGCTCGATGTCGAGTTTTTTCATCTCGAGCATTGCGGACATGGCCCTCTGCGAGACCTCAGGGTCGGGATCCTGGATCAGCTCGGAGAGCAGCGTGGGGATCACCTGCCAGGAGACCCCGAACTTGTCCTTGAGCCAGCCGCACTGCTGAGCCGACTCGTCCCCGCCCTCGGAGAGTCGCTCCCAGTAGTAATCGATTTCGGTCTGGGTCTCGCAGTTGACCTGGAGCGAGATTGCTTCGTTGAACCGGAACAGCGGCCCGCCGTTGAGCGCGATGAACTGCTGCCCCTCGAGTTCGAAGGCAATGGTCATGATCGACCCGACCGGCTGACCATGGACCTCCTGGCCCGCTTCGCCGTAGCGCGTGACGACCAAAGTCTTCGATCTCCTGAAGATCGATGTGTAGAGCCGAACTGCATCTTCGGCCTGCTCGTCAAACCACAAGAACGGCGTAATTCGTTGAAGGTTCGCCATGGAAAGTCTCCGATGATGCGCCGATGATGACGACCGCCGCCCCGTCCGGCAAGGATCCGGTTCCACGACCCTACAGCACCCGATCGGGAAACAGCGCCCGCAGGGTTTGCCGGAACAGCTCGGCGAACGTGGTGAACCCGGCGCGCGACGGGTGCAATTCGTTGTGCCACGAACTCGGTTTTGGCGCGAGCGTGCCCTGACCCCGGATGACGGTGATGCGGGCCTGGGAGGCCTCGAAGGCTGCGAGCATCGCGGCGAACTGCTGCAGCATGACCTTCAGGGTTTCGAACGCGGCGGTGCGATTAGGAAAGCCACGCAAATCGAAGGTCGGCTTGAGCCAAGGCCCGAAAAAGCAGATCCCTCGCCCATCTGGAATCGCGAAGTCGTAGGCATGCAAGACGATGTGGGTCTCGGGGCTGAGCGCGTCGCGCAGCGCGATGAGGTCTTCGTACCCCGCGCGCACCAGCGCCAGCGCCGCGTCCAGTCGCGGTTGGTGGATCTGGCCCGCGGGCGATCGCGACGGGTCGAACTCCCGGATCCAGAGCGCCAATGGATCGCCGACGACGTCGTTGCCGCCCCCGGAAAACAAGACCACCTCCCACTTGCCCCCGGCGGGGCAGCCGCGCTTCAGTCGCGAGATGAGCCGCTTGCGCTCTTCGACACCGAGCATGAACCGAATCTCGTCGCCCGCTTTGGCCAGATTCAGGATCGGAACGCCGAGGCGTTTTTCGAGACGCGAAATGATGCCCCCGCCAAAGGCGAGCGCCGGGTAGTTGAACCAAGAGTCGCCCTCCGCGAGGATCCGCAGCGGCCCTAAGGCCAGCCCTCTGACGCCTCGTTTCCGGAGAGTCGTGAACGTGTTCTTGTAGTCTTCGATTATTCGGCGCTCTTCTTGCCGCCGCTCGATCGCCAGCCGATGTCGCAACGTCGCCATCGCTGCCGGCGGGGTCGCCGCGCCCGTGCGCCGGTTGGGGCTGGGACGTCGATCGCGGGCCAGCGCTCGCGCCTGCGCGAGCGTGACAGGTCCTGCGGAGTTCGACTTCGACGAGCGATCGGGTTTGATGGCCATTGCTTGCGGCAGCACCGCCGATGGAGGGTCCGACACGTCGTGAGTCCTGTCAATTCGACGGACGTTCGAGCGCTGCGGTCAACAGGTCGAGGGACACAAGGGGCTGCCGCAGTCCGGTGGCACGTCGGGGCTCACTGCGCGTTGACTCGCTCCACGATATTCCTAAGTTTGTCCTTTTTAGAACGGTTCGAGAACGCCCGGGGGATCGATTGTACTTCTACTGCTCAGGATATCGTCACGCCATTCGCCCGAGGCGGTGGCCCCGGCTCCGCCGTACCCTCACAGCACTCGTCCTGGCGCTGTCCGGATCCGGCTGGGCACTGGCTGAGGGGACTGGCCAGATTGGGTTGAATCAGCCGCTCTTGGAGTACGGCTTCACCTCCGGCCAGATCACGAACGGCGTCCGGCCGCTGTTCGTGGACATCGACTCGGCCGGTGAGGTGATCAACGTCTCGCTGTGCGGCGACGCCAACAACGACGATGTGCGGGTCGAGATCTACAACTCCCTGGCCACACAGGTGTTTGCGCAGACCATCACCAGCGGCAACGTCACCTGCAACGATCCGCTCAGCGCGCCGCTGACCAACCCGCTGCGCTACACCACGACCGCAGCCGGGGTCTACGAGATCCGCCTGTTCAATGAGAACGGCGATCAGATCTATCGATTCGACGTTACGGTCACGCCCAACGTGGGGACCAACCCGGATCCACGCCTGCGCCAGGGCCGGCTCTGGTCGCGCGAATGGGCCTTCAATGCGGGAAACTACACGATCGCTGAGGCCACGGACTCCAACTACTACATCCTTGTTCCCGGGGGACGGCCGAACACGAACTATGTCTGGCTCTTGGACTTGAACAAGTTCGCCGGCTTCATCTACTCCGTCGTGGCCAACCGCATCGGTGTCGCCGCTCCAAATTCCGGACTCAGCGTTCCACGCGCCGGAAACAGTGTGACTTTGGAGTATCCTGAATACCTGAGTTATCCCGCCGCCGCAGATCCTCCCCCGGTAACGCCGCCCTCGATCACGAACCTCCGCTTCATCGATAGTGCGGGGCAAGACAACGGCATCACGCCCGGAGTCACGCCGGGAGTCCAGGATTCCGGTCTCTTCGAGTTCGAGACCGACGCGACCGGCAATTACGCGATCGTCATCGACGTCAACCAGAACGGACAGTTCGGCGTGGGCGACCGTCTCCTACTCGGCACGGCAAACCCAGGCGCGAACTCCGTCTTCTGGGATGGGCGCGACGCGTTCGGTGTGGCCCTGCCCGTCGGGTTCTATCAGGCACGCGTTCAGATCCGGCTCGGTGAATATCATTTCGTGGCCAACGATGTCGAGACGAGCGGAGGCACCGAGCCGGGTTTGACGTTGTTCCAGGCGTTGTCCGACATGTCGAGCGTCGACACGTTGGTGTTCTGGGATGACCAGACCGTGCTCGCAGGAACGACGACGCTTCCGGATGGCGCTCCCGCTGCGAAGCACACCTGGGGCAACTTCACGGGTACGGGGTTCGGCAACGAGACGTACATCGACACCTATACCTTCGGACTGACCAGTACCCAAAACACGCCGGTGCTCGTGGTTCTCGATGACGCGCCGCTATCCGATACCGACGGTGACGGGCTACCGAATTCGCTGGATGTAGACGACGACGACGACGGGATTCTCGACACGACCGAAGGCGCGGGCGACGCGGACAGCGACGGACTCCAGAACTTCCTGGACATCGACGCGGATGGCGACGGGATCACGGACAATCACGAGGCGCAGTCGAGCGCGGGTTACATCGCTCCGAGTGGTACGGATACCGATAGCGATGGCCTTGACGACGCGTACGACCCGAACACGGGCGGTACGCCGCTGGTCCCGGTCAACACGGACTCTGCGGACACGGCGGACTACCTCGACTTGGATGCGGACAACGACGGAGTACCGGATGCGATCGAAGGGCACGATGCCGATCATGACGGCGTGGCCGACCGTGTGC
>JANNRU010000088.1:0-4833 GCA_031401755.1 Acidobacteriota bacterium
TTCGACGGGCATCGACACTTCGATCGATCTCGTCGCATCCGCCTTCGACGCCGACCCGCCGGTCAACTTTTGACTCGAGGTGCCAATGATCACACCAGCTGCCAGCGCGGTGACAATGCCGCCCCAGACGAAGATGGGGCGCGCGCGAGTCGGGGCTGGTGGCTCGATGCGACTCGGGTCAGGGAGTCCGGTCACCTTCGAGTCGGCGGCGTCGGAGGTGACGCCCGTCTGTTCGAGTACTCCGATCGGTCCGACCGTCGGTGCGTCCGCGGTGCCGAACGCGGCTTGAAGATCGTGCAGAAACGCCTCGGCCGTCTTGAAGCGGTCGGCCGGATCCTTGGCCAGCACGCGGTCGAATACGGCATCGAGGGCCGCCGGAAGCTCGGGAGCGACCTCACTGATCCGGGGTGGAGACTCGTGCACGACCTGGTAGGACAGCGCCAGCGGATCCGAACCGGAGAACGGACGTCGACCGGACAGCAAGTGGTAGCTCAGTACGCCCAACGCGAAGATGTCGGTGCTCGCGTTGACCGGCTTGCCCTGGGCCTGTTCCGGTGCCATGTACAGCGGGGTCGCCATGCGACTCAGGTCCTGCGTCACCGATGAGTCCACGCGGCGCGCCACACCGAAATCGGCGAGTTTGGCGATGTTGCCGTCTTCGGTGAACAAGATATTCGCCGGCTTGATGTCGCGATGCACCATACCCGCCGCGTGCGCTGCATCGATCGCAGACGAGAGTTGCTCGATCAAGTCGACGACCGCGCCGGGGGCGAGCGTGTGTTTCTCAATTACTTTTTCGAGGCTTGGACCGGCGAGAAACTCCATGACGATGTAGGTCAACTCGCCATTGCAATCGCTTCCGCAGTCGTGCACGCGCACGATGTTCGGATGGTCGAGCTGGCCGGCGGCTTGGGCCTCGCGCAGGAACTTCGCAGTGTCACCGCTCGGATCGTTCGCTCGCCTGCCGTGAAGGATTTTCAGCGCAACTTCGCGATCGATCAACGGATCGCGCGCACGATAGACCGTTCCCATCGCTCCTTCGCCGAGGAGCTCAAGGATTTCGTACCGTCCGACTCGAACGCCGGACGCGAGGCGCTGGATTACGGTAGTCATGAAGACGGGTCGAATATAAGGAGTGGCGCAGGCGTCGGCAATCACCCGGAAGTCCATTAGTTTTCTGATTTCGAACTCCTCGATGACGGTTTCGTCATCGGAGTCGGCCCAGCCGGCCTGAGGGCTCAGCCGACGATCGACGCCGAGGCCAGGTCGCGGCGCTGCCAGCGGATCCGCGCCTCGCGAACGTCATCGCCGCGCAACTCGCGCAGCGCAAGCGAGACGAACTCCGCCGTAACCCGCTTGCGCCAGTGCAACGTGAAGTCGGTGTTGTCCATCGGCTTGGCCCAACGCGCGGCACGCTCCGCGGCCTCGGTGATAGCGCCGTCGGTCAGAGCTTGACCGACCAGACCCTGTGCCGCCTCCGGGCAGTTCAGTGGCTGCGACGCCACGGCGCCCAGGACGATCCGTGCCTGCTCGACCCTCTTGCCGTCGTCAAATCGCGCGCATGCGGCAACCGAAAGGACGGGAAAGTCGAAGGACCCGCGACGGCGAAGCTTCCAGTAAACACTTTTCATTCCGTCCGGAGGATCGAGCAGGATCTCGGTCAAAATCTCGTCGGGTCTGCGACGCAGGTAGTGCATGCCATCGTTCTGATAGAGGTCGCCGAGCGCGATGGTACGATCGCTGTGACTGGCGACCAAACGCACTCTGGCACCGAGGGCCATCAGGGCCGGCGCCCCGTCGGTCGAAGACACGGCCAGGCAACGCGGGCTCGATGTCGCCACCCAGCAGGTCTCGCCGTCCTTCTTCATGCAGTAGCCGATCGCCTGGCGCCACTCTTCACTTTGATCGTAGTAGTTGCAGCGCGTGTCCAGGCACAGGTTGCCGCCGATCGTGCCCATCGAACGCAGGTGCGGCGAGGCGATCTGTACCACTGCCTGCCAGAGACCGGGATAAATCTCGCGCACGGCCGAGTGCCGCGCGAGGCTGGCCAGCGTCACCGACGCCCCCAGCCGCAGTCCGCGACCGTTGTCGATGCGCCGGAGCGCATCGATTCCGCGAAGCGCGACGACGGTCTCGGGCACCTGCTGGCGCCGTTTCATGTTCGGCAGCAGGTCGGTGCCACCGGCCAACAACATCGCTGACGGACCTTCGCCGGCGAGGATCGCCGCCGCCTCTTCCACCGTTTGCGGCGTCCGGTAGCGGAATGCCGGAAGGCGCATCATGGGCGGGTCGCCGGATCGAGTTTCGCCGCGCGTTTACGCTCGGGGTCGTTCGTCGCTCTACCATCTCCGCCTTCCCAAGGCGGCGGGACCGTCAGCGCCTCGGGCCATGCGACGTCGGGGAACGCCGTCGGCCCGACTCGGCCGGGACCGCCGCGTGCTCGATCATCGAGCGCGCGCAAGATTTTGTCCGGAGTGATCGGTACTTCGTCGATGCGCACGCCGATCGCGTCGTAGACCGCGTTGGCTACCGCAGGCATGATTGGCAAGAGCGGGCCCTGGCCAACCTCCTTGGCGCCATAAGGGCCGTTGGGCTCGGGATCTTCGATGAAGATCGTCGTGACCTCGGGCATGTCGAGGCTGGTCGGGCTCTTGTACTCCAGCATCGACGGGAACTTGTGCACGAGCGCTCCGGAAAGCTTGCGCGGCAGGCGCCGGAACGCCTGCTCTTCCATCAGCGCTTCGCCGAGTCCCATGTAGACGCTGCCCTCGACCTGACCGCGCGCCAGCGCAGGATTGAGCGCGCGGCCGATGTCGTGGGCGATCCAGACACGGTCGACGGTCAACCAGCCGGTGACCCTATCGACTTCGACCTCGATGACGGCAGCGCTGTACGAGTACGCGGCCGAGGGTCCAACGCCGCCGCCTTTGAACCTCGCCGCGCTGGGCGGAGGCGTGTAGCTGCCGACCGTGCCGAGGGTTCCATGGCTCTCCTCGGCGCAAACCACCGCTTCTTGCCAGCTCATCCCGCGGTCGGGATCGGAGGCGTCGAATACGCGTCGCTCGGCGAAGACAAGCCGCTCGGCCGGAATCTCTAGCTTTCGCGCGACCGCAGAAGCGACTAGGTCCCGAGCGCGCTCGGCGGCCTGGATCGCCGCGTTGCCCATCATCCGGGTCACACGACTCGAATAGGAGCCCAGATCGACCGGGGTCAGGTCGGTGTCTCCGGTCACGCAACGGACGTCGAACGTCTGGAGTCCGAGAATCTCAGCGACGAACGCGGCGAGGACGTCGTCCGAGCCCTGGCCGATTTCGGTCGCCCCGCAAAAAGCGGTCACTCCGCCCGAGCGATCGAGTCTAAGCTGCACGCCCGAATGCGGCATCTTGTTCCAGTAGATCGGCAATCCCGCTCCACTGAGGTAGGAAGAGCACGCGATGCCGACACCCCGGCCATCGGGGAGCTTGCGGAACTTTTTCTTCCAATCCGAAGCGACGACGACCTGGCGAACACACTCGGCGAGTCCGATCGTGCCGACGCGGAGCCAATTCGCGGTCAGAGTATTCGGCTGCTCGACGATCTTCAGTCGTAAGTCGGCGGGGTCGATTTCGAGCGACTCGGCGATCTTGTCGAGTTGGACCTCTTGGCCAAAACGCGGCTGCACCGTGCCGTGACCGCGTTTGGGGCCGCAAGCGGGTTTGTTCGTGAACACCCGGCAGCCGTCGAACCGATACCGCGGGATGTGATAGGTCACCGTCTGCAGGGCACCGGTGTAGAGCAGGCTGGCCACGCCGTAGGAGCCGTAGGCCCCGCCATCGACGAGCGTTTGCAAATGCAGCCCGGCGATCTCGCCACTCTTCGTGACGCCGCAACGGAAGCGCATCAGCACCGGGTGGCGACCGCGGTGGGCGTAGAAAACCTCCTCGCGAGTCAGGCAAATCTTCACCGGTCGGCCGAGCACGAGGGCGGCTTTCGCGACCACGATCTCATGGCCGAAGATGTCGCTCTTGCCTCCGAAGCCGCCGCCGTTCGGGCAGGCGATCACCCGGACGTGCGCAGCGGGCAGATCGAGCGTCCTGGCCAGCGCGCGGTGAACGTAGTGCGGTACCTGCGTGCTCGACCAGAGCGTCAGCTTGCCGTCGGGATCGACCGCGGCCAGCGCAGCGTGTTGCTCGATCGGCAGGTGAGTGTTGCCCTCGTAGAAGAACAGATCGTCAAAGATCCGATCGGCGCCGGCAAGCGCTTCATCGACGTCGCCGAAGGCAAACGAGACGCGCTTGTGGATGTTGCCTTCCTCGCCGTACTGATGGATCCGTGGAGCGGGCGTGCTCAGTGCCTCATCGGGGTCGGCGATCGTGGCCAGCGGCTCGTAGGCGACGTCGATCAGTCGTGTGGCCTCGGCAGCGGTCGTTTCGTCCACGGCAATCACGGCGGCGACCGGGTCGCCGACGTAGCGCACGCGATCGCGGCACAGGGCCTCTTCATCTTGGCTCACCGGCAGGATGCCGAACTCTATCGGCAGGTCGGCCCCGGTCAACACCAGTCGAACGCCGGGGGTTGCCTGGGCCCGCGTGGCGTCGATCGCTCGAATCCGTGCGTGCGGCAGCGGCGAACGCAGGAGTTTGCAGTGCAACATGCGCGGCAAGGACAGGTCGTCAGCGAATCGGGTCTGGCCCGTGACCTTGGCTCGCGCATCGACCCGCCGCCGTGAGACTCCGATGACTCGCAGCGGGTCGCGTCGTGCGCTCATCGAGTTCGTTCCGGGTCTGGGGTGCCCCTTCGAGCGGCTGCGAGCTCGACGGCCTCGAAGATCTGTTGGTAGCCGGTGCAACGGCA
>JANNRU010000089.1:0-8119 GCA_031401755.1 Acidobacteriota bacterium
CGCACCATCAGCGAGATGCCTCAGCCCGCCCTGCGCGGCACAAGGAGCCAGAATGGCGATTACTAGTACGGAAGCAACGCACAAGTACGGTATCTGCTCGGCATCGAAGATCATCGGTGAGTCCGTGATCAACAAGCAGAACGAGAGCTTGGGTAAGATTCACGAGTTGGTGATCGACGCCAAGGAAGGCCGCGTGGCCTATGCCGTCCTGTCCTTCGGCGGTTTCATGGGGATGGGAAACAAGCTGTTCGCCATGCCCTGGCAGGCGTTTGAGTTCGCGACGACCGAGAACAAGCTTGTCCTCAACGTGGACAAGGAAAAGTTGCAGAACGCACCCGGGTTTGACCAGGACGCCAAGTGGCCGGACTTCGCGGACAGGACTTGGGGCACGACAATCTACGGTTACTATGGCTACAGTCCCTACTGGAAGCCGTAGTCTTCGCAGTCCTGGCGCTCGACGATGCCCCTGCCAGGGATCGGCGAGCGCCTCTACGGCGGGTTCGAAGTCGCCAACTGCTGCGCGCGATGCTGCTCGCCGGGGGAGCGTACTCCCGCGTCTGCGGCCCTGGGAGGATCTGATGCGATTGCGACGGACGACGTGGATTCCGCTGGTGCTTTTCATGTCCCTCGGCTGTCAGCAGGTTGACCGTGCGCCGGAGGAGCGGGCTGGGAAGTCGGGTTCGGTGCAACGCGCAGGCGTGGTCCCAGAAGCGTCCCCCGCGCCCCGGGCTGCCGACCACGCGGTCCCCCCGGACGCAGAACCAGTCGGGCCGTTCGCCGCGCGTGGGCCGGCGCCCACCTTGCGCATCGGGCGCAGGGCACAGCCGGATGGGCGGATCCTGGACAGTGACCAGACCGACGTGTTCATGGGCTATGACCCGATCCGATTCTCGGCTGTCGCGAGCGGTGCGATGGCACAGTTGGTGATTCAGGACCAGCGAACCAAGGAAGAGGTCTGGCGGTCCCAGCAGGCGGTCGCGGCGGGCGTTTCGTTCGTGAATTTCGAGCTGGGACCCGGTAAGTTGGCGCCAGGCGCATACGTCGGCGTGCTCACGTTCGACGGTCGGAGCGTCACCCAACACGCTTTCAAGGTCAGCTCACACTGACGGTCCGAGGAGTCCGCCGCGTCGTGCGGCTCCAGCATGCTTGACGGGACTCACACTCCGCGCCCGAACGGCTCGGACACGGGCATCGGCGATGCAGGTGCGGCCATTCACTTGGCCCGGGCCTACGCCGCCGAGTTCGAACCTGCTTGATACGACGAGGAGTACCCATGACAAATCGAGTCGCTGGATTTCTGTTCACATTCGCTTTGCTGGCTTGCTTCGGGGCAGCGGCCGGCGAATCGTTGACCGTCAACTCGATCCTGACGGCTAACCATTCCGGCGCTCCGACCGACGGAATCGTGGCCCTGATCGAAGAGCCGGCAAATAGCGTCACGCTGCGCAATGCGGGCCTGGCGGAAGCCGTAATCCTGCGTCATTGCGGATTCTTCTGTCGACGCTTGACGGGCGCCGGCCATGATGCCGAGTCCCGAGTTGACGGCGGCGCCGAGGGCGATCCAAGCCGGACTGACCCCCGGTGGATTACTGAAGACTGCCTCGGCACGGTTTAGAAGCCGCATGACACCGATCCTGACCTGTCGTCCAAAGCGCGGGCGCGCCGGGTCCCTGGCGATCGCCCTCCTCCTCGTGTCCGCGGGGTGCGCGCCCAGCGACCCCATCCCTGAACATCTCGAGGCGCGACTGAACTCCATCGGGAACCTGGGACGGCCGGACCTCTCGCGCGACGACGTGCAGCAAGCGCTCGCGCAGCAGATGAGGGTCGCTCCCGTGCCGGCGACCGGCGGGAAGAACCCGTCGCATCGCGCCTTCCCGACGCGCGAGTCGCTGATCGCGTTCTACGCCGCTAACGGGCACCGGTTGGCTTGGTGTGATGACGGCGGCAAGTTGCTCGGCGCCACCAAGACACTTCTCGACGCTCTCCGAAGTTCGGGAGAGCACGGACTGATCGCCGAAGACTACGCGCTGGACCGGCTCGACCATCTCGCGGCGCAGATCGGCAAGGGTCCATTCGACGATGCCGCGGTCGCGCGGCTGGCCGACTTCGACCTGCTCATGACCGCCGCATTCCTCCGGTATGCGTCCGACCTCTCCACCGGCCGCGTGCATCCCAACGAGATCCGGAGCGATTGGCACACGAATCCGCCCGAGCTCGACCCATTGACGAAGCTCGACGCGGCGCTGGCGGGCGGCGCGCTTTCCGCGTTGCTCGAGGCTTTGCCGCCGCCGCAGCCGGGCTATGCGCGCCTGCGCGAGGCGTTGAGAGAACTGCGTGAAGTCGAGGCAGCGGGGGGATGGCCGGCGATACCCGACGGCCCGAGGCTCGAGGTGGGTTCGGTCGGGCCGCGAGTGGCCGTTTTGCGGCAGCGTCTCACCATCACCGATGTCAGCGCAGAGGATCGATTCGGTACGAAGCTATTCGACGCCGTCCGTCGGTTCCAGGATCGACACGGGATCGCGCCCGACGGGAAGGTCGGCGCAAGCACACTCGCCGAGCTGAACGTGCCCGTCGAGCAACGGCTGCTCCAGGTCGAGCTGAACCTCGAGCGCTGGCGGTGGATCCCGCGCAAACTCGGTGATCCCCGCGTTCTGGTGAACATCCCGGGTTTCGACCTCGAGCTCGTCAGGAACGGGGAGGTCGAGTGGCGCACTCGAATCGTCGCCGGCAAGGCCTACACTCCCACACCCGTGTTCAGCGATCGGATCGTGTCGGTCGTGATCAATCCGCCGTGGAGCGTCCCGCAGGGGATCGCGCTCGACGAGTACTTGCCGGAGATCCGGCAGGATTCGGCGGCGTTCGAGCGCCGCGGCTTCCGATTGGTGGAGGGTTCGGGCGACGCCGCTCGCGTAGTGGATCTGACATCCCTCGATCTGCAGGCGCTCGACGCGGAGCACTTCCCCTATCACGTACGCCAGGACCCCGGGCCGAGCAACGCGTTGGGCCGGATGAAATTCGACCTCACCAATGATTTCCAAATCTACCTGCACGATACTCCGACCCGAGGCCTGTTCGAACGAGTGGACCGGGACTTGAGCCACGGCTGTATCCGCGTCGAGCGGCCGCTCGAGCTGGCAGAGCGCCTTCTGGACGAGGCGTCCCGAGAGCTTCTCCGTCAGGCGCTGGACGAGCCGGAAGAACGCCATCTCTCGGTCAAACCGCCGGTGCCGCTGCACATTCTCTACTTGACCGCCTGGGTCGACGAAGTCGGCGTGCTGCACTTCGCTCCGGACATCTACGGGTTCGATGGACCCCAGCGAGCCGCCCGCGCTCGGGCGGGGTCACGCGTCGTGGGCGGCCCGGCGTCGGGAGCGAGAGAAGTCGCGCGTCCTCCCACCGAATAAGCCCGGAAACAGCCGTCTTTCGGGGGGAGGAGGACATCTGGCCCGCGGCAGTGTATAGCCTTTCGATCTTGACTGGAACTCGAATACGGGTCGCGGCCACCATGGTCCTGCTCGCGGCGGTGCCAGTTAAGGCGTCGCTTGCGACCGACCTGCTGCAAGTTGCCCCGACGCTGCGGCCCGAGGCACTGCGGGCGGCGTTGACCGCCTGGGACGATCTGAAGGACCGGAACGAGATCTCCCGTCCGCTGCTGACCGTGATCGACTACGGCGTGCCCTCGACAACCAAGCGGATGTGGGTCCTCGACCTGACCTCGCGCCGGCTGCTCTCTCACGAACTGGTGGCGCACGGACGGAACTCGGGTGAAGACTTGGCCTGCTCGTTTTCGAACAAGCCGGGGAGCTTCAAGTCCTCGCTCGGCGCGTTCGTGACCGGCACAACCTACAACGGCCGGAACGGCTACTCGCTACGACTGCGTGGAATGGAGCGCGGAGTGAACGATCACGCCGAAGCACGAGCGATCGTAATCCACGGCGCGCCCTACGTTTGCGAAGCGGTCGCGCACCAACTGGGCCGACTTGGCCGCAGTCACGGGTGCCCGGCGCTACGCCCCGCAATCGCCCGCTCGCTGATCGACCAAGTCAAGGACCGCACGCTGCTTTACGCGTGGCATCCGTCGATGGTCAAGGCCGGCTCGCCTAACCTCGGGCCGAGCTCCTACCGTCGGCCTCTCGACCAGTAGTACCCGCCACCGCCGCCGAACACGACCAACAAGACCACGAGCAAGATAATCAGGTCGCTGGTATTCATCGCGATTCTTCCTCAGGAATTGAAGTGACTTCTCCCTGATCATGATCCGCTAGGCCGGGCCGCCGAACCATGGGGCGAAACCCTACCCGGTGCGTCGCGGTAGGGTTACACCCCATCGCGATGGGGCCGTTCACGAAATAGCCTGTTCGACGGAGGCTCTCGGGAGCCCCGGCTCGTTCGGGTTCTTGGTTGACAAAGTCTGAAGAGGAGCTAACCCATGGCAGACAGCAGTAGCAGCAGTAACACGGGCATAGTTGCCGTGCTGGTCATCTTCGTGGTCATCGTGCTGGCGGTGGGCGCATTCGCGTTCCGCGATCGGATCTTCGCCGGCGGCGGTGCAGAGAAGAAAGTCGACATCAACGTGACGTTGCCATCGAAATAGATCGATAACTCGCGACTCCTCCGAAAAGCCGACTGGGCGCGTGAACCGGCACGGGTCCGCTCGGTAGCCCGCGACGAGACGACCGGCCCTTACCCCGCCGATGAGCGACGGCCGCGTGCGCGTCGCCGGCTTCGCTCTGCTCGAGTCACCGCCCGACTCTACGGCGTCACCGCTGGTGCGATGCGGGCGGAACAGTTCTGCGATGTGCTCGAGCGGGATTAAGAAGAAACTGGTGGTCGCCATGGCGCTGGTGCCCCGAGCGGAGGCGCTGCTGCTCGACGAGCCGCTCAAACAATCCCTGTCGACGACCCAGTGTCGACTTGTGCCCCGCTGGACCGAGTGTGGTTTCTTAAACGGCGCGTCGATGTTCGGGAGTCGTCTCGTCGGCCGCCGTCGCCCCGGCCTGCCTCGGAGCGAGCGACCCCTCGTTCGGCGAAGCGCACCGCCGCTGGAACCAGAAGGCCCAGCAGCGGAGACTTCCTTCTAGGAGCGGTCGGTGAGGGTCAGCGACTGATCCAGGGTCAGGATCAGGTGCGTGTCCGCGGGAATCACCACTTCCTTGCCCTTCGTTCCCGCGGCGATCCCGGTCCCGATGCCCCCGCCCACGACGGCGCCGACGGCGGCGTCCTTGGTGCTCCCACCCAGGATCTTGCCGAGCAGAGCGCCGCCGGCAGCACTGCCGCCGATGATCCCGGCGGTCTTCCCACCGGACTTGGCGAAGCTCGACAACGAAGCGGACAGCGGTGTGCTGCCCCCACCGCGAGGCGTCACGCTATCGAAGGACAGGACAAGCGATCCACCCTTCTCCGAAATCTTCAAGCCCTTCGTGGCCGGATCCACGCTCGTCACTTCACCGCGAATCGTGCTCCCCTCCGGGATCGCGATGTTATTCCCTACAAGCACGGGAGCCGTTGTCGTCGCGATCAGGTCGTCGCCCACCTGGCTCGTCGCGGAACCGATGGCCGTCGACAGAACCACGTGAACGGAAGTCCCCTGCGGCACGGTGACCCGAGTCACGTTGCGGGCGGGGGGATTGCCGCGCGGTGTCCCTTGGACCGGCGGTGCGTTCGCGGCCACGTCGGAGGTCGTCTGCTGCGGAGCGCAGCCGGACAAGCCGACGACCAGCAGAGTCGCGGTCAGGAATCCGGTGCGGCATCGATTTTTAAGAATGGGGTACATCTTGTCTACTCCTCGTAGGCGCCGTCACTATGACGTCGCCTGATTAAACGTTTTTCGGTTCACGACCAAGAGCACGGCGCCGCAGATCAAAGTGAGCGCCCCGACGATCGGCTGTATCTCTGGTCGTGTAGCTGATGCCCTGGTACGCAAAGGCCACGAGGCCCAGCGTGATCAGTATGATTGCAAGCGCGGTAGCTAACGGGCGATCAGCCGTCTCCCCTGGATGACGTTGACCAGCACGACGATGATGGCCAGGATTAGCAGGAGGTGGATAAAGCCCCCCATCGTGTAACTGCTAACGAGTCCGAGCAACCACAACACCGTCAAAACCACAGCGATTGTCCACAACATGATCGGCTCCTTCCGTTTTGCGGCTCACCCGCGTCCCTATGGGCAAGCTACTCTCGAGCCCTGATCCTCGAAATGGGGTGAAACCCTACTGGGGGCGGACCCGTCGAGGAAATTGGGAGTTGCCCAATGAATCAATCGAGCGAACGGTCGGAACGACCGACAGCGCATTGGCGGCGCTCGGTCGTAATCGGGTGTGCTCGCCCACCTCTCTAGCTCCGTGACACCGCGCTGCGTTGTCCCCTTCGCCAAGTTCGCAGAATGGCGTCCTTGCGTGCGATCGATCGAGGAATCCCGGTAGGGTATTACCCCATGGGGATCAGTTCACTCGCCAATTACGATGACCCCGAGTCAGCAGCGGAAGCAGTGGACTGCAACGGAAGCCAAGGCGCCAAACCGAGCAGTTCTACGACTGACTCGCATGAAGGAGGAATGAGATGATCTCGAAATCTGACACGAAGATCGACACCGGCCCCGAACCGAAGACCGTCACGGGACCGTCCAGTACGCATCCGCTGGGAACCGGGATCGGTGCGGCGGGTGGGGCGGTGGCGGGCGCAGTCCTCGGTTCGGCCATGGGAGGGCCGGCGGGTGCGGTCGTCGGTGGCGCAGTCGGCGCGGCGACGGGTGCGTTGACCGGCCGGAGCGTCGCGGAAGCCGTGGATCCCACTGCGGAAGAGGCCTATTGGAGCACGCACTACCGGGAGTGCGACTACGTCGATCGTGATCGACCGTACGCGGACTACCAGCCCGCGTATCGATACGGATGGGAATCGCATTCTCGACTGGTTGGCCGGCTATTCGGCGACGTTGAGAGCGATCTCGAACGTGGTTGGGCCGCGGCCAAGGGAGCGTCAAAGCTCGCCTGGACGGAAGCCAAGGACGCGACCCGCGACGCCTGGCGTCGCCTCGAGTCCCCCGGACCCCGCTAACAGAACTCGCGGCCACTACCTGACCGAGGTTTCCTCGCAGGTTTCGGGCCGTTCAATTCACACGCAGGAGATCAGAATGAGCAAGTTTCTATGTTTGGCAGTATTGGGACTCGGTCTTGCCACGGTGGCCATCGCCAGCTCCGAGGTGGCGCCTCTGGACGGCACGAGTTGGAAGCTCGACGTCGAGCCGGACGCCATGGCCAAAAAAACGGGAGAGAAGCAGTTCGCAGAGACCCTGACCTTCGCGGACGGTTACGTGACCGTGAGCGCGGCGAAAGTCGGCTTCGAGTCTTCTCCGTACACCGTGACGAAAGCGGGCGAGAAAGGCCTGACCTTCAAGGCGGAGCGGACGAGCTCCGGCGAAGGGCGCTCGGTCTGGACAGGAACCGTTCACGGCAAGAACCTCGACGGCAAACTGATCTGGACGAAAAACGACGGATCCATCCTCACCTACACCTTCAAGGGTAACCAGCTCGATTGAACCCGGTTTGAAACGGAAGACGGCTCCTCGGGCCTCCCCGCTCGGGGAGTCGTCTGCAAGTCTCCTCTCTTCGGTGCACCCATGATGTCTAGGGTAAAGACCCCATGGTGCCTCCAGGCCCGCGACCGTTAACCTGTAGCCATCGAGCCGAGATCGACTCGAGCGAATGGAAGGCTGCACATGTCGTTAATTTCCCTGGTCGTGACCCTGATCGTCGTGGGGGTGTTGCTTTGGTTGGTAAACACCTACATCCCGATGGACGGGAAGATCAAGAAGATCCTCAACGCGGTCGTCGTGATCTGCGTTGTCGTGTGGCTGCTCTACGCATTCGGCGTACTCGGTCGCGGCGGAGAGATCCAGGTGCCGCGGATCGGATAGTCCGCACGGTGGCCGCAAGCTTGTGGGTCGGCGGTGTCCAGCGACCGTCCGCCGGCGGACAGTTTTACTCGTTGTCTTCCTGAAATCAGCCAATTCTCGTCGGCATCGGCCTTGCCCTGGGATCGGCCGTGCGCTGGCGAAAACAGGCCGTCGAGTCCGTACGTCCGTCACGCTTCCGGCCACCGTTCTGTCCTTGGCCCGATTGCG
>JANNRU010000090.1:0-3580 GCA_031401755.1 Acidobacteriota bacterium
AGGACCGGGGCGAGCGAAGCACGAATCCTGGACGGGGAGGCGACCGCGCGGGCGATCCGCGATGAGGTAGCCGCCGGCTGCGCGCTCCTCGAGTTCGAGCGCGGGATCACGCCCGGACTGACGGTGGTACTGGTCGGCGCAGACGCGGCCTCGAGCATCTATGTCAAGAACAAGAACCGGGCCGCGACGGCCGTGGGCATCCGCTCGACGGTACTGCGCCTGCCCGAATCGACGACGGAAGCCGAACTCCTCCAGGTCGTCACCCGGCTCAATCGTGATCCGGCAACGCACGGGATCCTCGTCCAACTTCCGTTGCCGACCGGGATTCGCGAGCGCCGAGTGATCGAGGCGATCGACCCGACCAAGGACGTCGACGGCTTCCATCCGGTCAACGTCGGTCGGCTGGTCGCTGGTCTGCCGGGATTCGTGCCCTGCACTCCGGCCGGGATCGTCACCCTGCTCCGTCACCATCAGATCCCCCTGGCCGGCCGTCACGCCGTCGTCGTCGGCCGCAGCAATATCGTCGGCAAGCCGATGGCGTTCCTGCTGCTCCGCGAGGACTGCACGGTCACGATCTGTCATTCGAAGACTCCCGACCTGGCCGCATTTTGTTCCGGGGCCGACCTGCTGGTGGCGGCGGTGGGTCGAGCGGGGTTATTGCGCACCGCGCACATCAAGCCCGGTGCCGTCGTCGTCGACGTCGGGATCCACCGTGTGACCGACGAGGCCGTCTGCCGAGACTACTACGGCGACGATCCGGTCCGACTGGCCGCGGTTCGGGAGCGCGGTTCAACGCTGGTCGGCGACGTCCATCCGCGGGAAGCCAGGATTCGCGCCGGTTGGCTTAGCCCCGTACCGGGCGGCGTCGGCCCACTGACGATCGCCCAGTTACTCGCGAACACGCTGACCGCTGCAGCCGGCTCGCCGAGTTAGCTCACCGTGGTGCCAAAGTCCGATTCCGATCCGCCGGTGCTCCGGGTCGGGCTGACCGGAGGGGTCGCATCGGGGAAGTCGACCGTCGCCGCGTGGCTCGCCGCCCTCGGTGCGGCGATAATCGACGCCGACCGCATCGCGCACGAATCGTTCCGGATGGGCACACCGGTTTACGAACGGATCGTCACTCGCTTCGGCAAGAGCCTCCTCGACGACACGGGGGCGATAGATCGGCGGCGGCTCGGCGCGTTCGTCTTTTCCGACCCGTCCGCGCGTCGCGACATCGAGGCGATCGTGCATCCCGCGGTGCGCAGCGAGATCGAGCGGCGCGTCGCTCGCATCGTCGCCGAGCGCGGCGCGGCGATCGTGGTGATCGATGCGGCGCTTCTCGTCGAGACCGGAGCGTGGAAGGATTGTGATTGCCTCGTCGTCACCCATTGCGCCCGTGAGTCCCAGATTCACCGGAGCATCGCCCGGGACGGACTCAGCCGCGCGGAGGCCGAAGCACGCATCGACGCCCAGGCCCCACTGGCCGACAAGCTCGCCCTGGCCGATTGGGCGCTGGACAGCGACTTGCCGATCGAAGAAAACGAACGCCAAGCCGGAGAACTCTGGAACGCGCTGGTCGCAGAGCACGCCAGAAGATTTGCTCCCGGTCTGCTATCCCGCAGACTCGATGAGCTTTCCTGAACCTAAGGAGAGAGATTCTCATGCGTCGCTACTTGCTGACCGGGCTCGTCCTCCTCGCCGCCTGTGCGCCTCCCGCGCCGAAGCCTGCACCGATCGCCCAACAGGAAAACCCGATGACCGACCGACTGGCCAAATACACGACCGTGCGCCTGACCGCCGATCTTTCCCGATTGACCGAACGCGAGAGGGCGATGATCCCGCTGCTCATCGACGCCTGTCGCGAGATGGACGAGATCTTCTGGCTCGAGGCCTGGGGCGACAAGGCCGCGCTGTTGGCCGGGATCTCCGATTCGGCGACGCGACGCTTCGCCGAGATCAACTACGGGCCGTGGGATCGATTGGCCGACAACGAGCCGTTCATCGCGCAACATGGACCGAAACCGAACGGCGCCGGGTTCTACCCGCCCGACATGACCCGCAACGAATTCGACGCTGCGGTAGCCTTGTCTGCCGCGCGAGCCGCCGAGTTGAAGAACCAGTACACACTGATCCGGCGCGCCGCAGACGGTAGCCTGACGAGCGTCCCCTACCACGAGGCGTTCGCCGAACGCATCGGGCGCGCGGCGGGCAAGTTACGCGAAGCCGCGTCACTCGCCGACGATGCCGGCTTGCGGCGCTATCTCGAGCTCCGAGCCACGGCGCTGACGAACGATAACTACCGACCGAGCGATCTGGCCTGGCTCGACGCGAAGGACAACACCGTCGATGTGGTCATCGGTCCGATCGAGACTTACGAAGACGCGCTCTACGGCTACAAAGCGGCCCACGAAGGCTACGTGTTGGTCAAGGATCGCGATTGGAGCGCGCGCCTGTCACGCTACGCAGCGCTGCTCCCCGGCCTGCAACGCGCGCTTCCGGTTCCCGACGAGTACAAACGCGAAACACCCGGTTCCGATTCGGATCTCAACGCCTATGACGTCGTCTACTACGCCGGCGACTGCAACGCAGGGTCGAAAACCATCGCGATCAATCTACCGAACGACGAGGAGGTCCAGTTAGCCAAGGGTACGCGACGACTGCAACTCAAGAACGCGATGCGGGCCAAGTTCGATCGAATCCTGGCTCCAATCGCCGAGCGGCTGATCAGTCCGACTCAATTGGCACGGGTCCGATTCGAGGCCTTCTTTGCCAATACGATGTTCCACGAGGTGGCCCATGGACTCGGGATCAAGAACACGATCAACGGCCGAGGCACCGTGCGCGAAGCGCTACGCGACCACGCGGGCTCGGTCGAGGAAGGCAAGGCCGACATCCTCGGCCTGTGGATGATCACGCGTCTGATCGACAGCGGCGAGTTGACCGAAACGAGTCTGGAGGACCACTACGTCACGTTCCTCGCCGGGATATTCCGCTCGATCCGCTTCGGCGCGGCGAGCGCCCACGGGCGCTCCAACCTCGTTCAGTTCAATGTCTTCCGTGAGGCGCAAGCGTTCCAGGTCGACGCAACGACCGGCACCTACAGCGTCGACATGATTCGCATGCGGGCGGCGGTCGAGGCGCTTTCGGAAAAACTCCTGCGGCTCCAAGGCGATGGCGACTATTCGGGCGTCGGAGAATTTCAGGAGGCCCTGGGACGGACGGACGCAGGATTGACCCAGAGCCTTGCGTCCCTGGAGCAACTGCGAATTCCGGTCGATGTCGTCTTCGAGCAGGGCCCCGAGGTCCTCGGGCTGCGTTAAGACGGGTCAGGCGCCGACGCGAACGCCGGCGCCTTCGGAATCCTTGACCTCGCGCAGCCGGTTTTGCGCGTCGACAAGCACCACTCGCGGGCGATGCCCGCGGACGGCGGCCTCGTCAATCTCGGCGTAACAGGCCAGGATCAGCTTGTGTCCCGGTGCGACCATGCGCGCCGCAGCGCCATTGACGCAACAGGCACCGCTGCCTCGCGGCCCCTCGATCAGGTAAGTCGCGAAGCGATTGCCGTTGTCGACGTCGTAAACCTCGACTCGCTCGTAAG
>JANNRU010000091.1:0-1944 GCA_031401755.1 Acidobacteriota bacterium
GCCTGCACCCCGTTCGCGAAGCGCTCGCCGTGCTTGGCGAAGCGCTTTCCGCTGAGCAGGCCGGCAAGCTCCTCCACTATCACGACCTCCTCGTCTCGTCGAACCCGCGCTACTCCCTCGTTTCGCCTGTCGATGTCCGGCGAATCCTCGACAGGCACTTCGTCGAGTCGGTTCAGCTTCTGCGGTGGGTTTCGCGGGAGTCGACCGCGATTCTCGATATCGGCTCGGGCGGCGGGCTCCCGGGCATCGTGCTGAAGATCATGCGGCCCGACGCGAGCGTCGTCTTGCTCGAGCGGCGGCGGCGCAAACAGGTCTTTCTTCGATTCGCCGTGCATCGCATGGCGCTTGCGGGCATCCATGTGTTCGGCAGCACCGTGGATCTCGCCGATGAGAACGTGGGTGCGCCCAGCCTTCGGTTTGACTGCGTGGTCGCGCGCGCGGTCGGCCCGCTCGCCGAGCTTCTCCCGCTCGCGGCACCGCTGATGCGCCCGGATGGCGTCTTGATCGCGCCGAAGGGGTCGCGCGCCGACGAGGATCTCGCGGCCGCGGCGGGCGCCTTGGAGAGCAGCGGCCTCATTCTAGCCGAGCGCCACGGGGAATCGTTGACATCGCCGGAGAGCGGCTTTATACATAGGGCCACTTTGATTTTCCGTCGTCGCGCCGAGCAGTAACGGGGACAGGTGCGGTGTCCGATCGGTGCTGAACGCGACGCGCCGGGACCCGCGCAACGGTCGCTTTCACGCAGCCACACGCGTGACGCGCGGCTCGGCGGTGCCGCGAAAATGTTTCACGTGGAACAATCGGGGGTGTGGTGGGCCGGGTCATCGCGATTGCGAACCAGAAGGGCGGCGTCGGGAAGACGACGACCGCCGTCAATCTCTCCGCGAGCCTGGCCGTCGCCGAGAAGAAGACACTCCTCATCGATCTCGACCCGCAGGCCAACGCCGGCAGCGGAATCGGCGCGCGCCTCGACCCAGGCCAGCCGAGCGTCTACGAAGTCCTGATTCAGGGCTTGTCGATGGACAACGTCCGGCGGCACTCGGAAATGGAATTCCTCGACTTCGTCCCGTCCGGCCGATCCCTCGTCGGCGCGGAAATCGAGCTCGTCAACGAGGACGCCCGCGAACTCCGGCTACGTGATGCCGTCCGTGCAATCAAGAACGACTACGAGTTCATTCTTATCGACTGCCCGCCATCGCTCGGGCTGCTGACGGTGAACGCGCTCGTCGCGGCGGACTCGGTGTTGATCCCGATCCAGTGTGAGTACTACGCGCTCGAGGGCTTGACCCAGCTCCTCAATACCGTCCGGCTCGTACAGAAGAAGCTCAACCCGGAACTCGGTATCGAAGGCGTGCTGCTTACTATGTATGACGGGCGCCTCAATCTTTCGAAGCAGGTTGCGAGCGAGGCCCGGCGTTACTTCCCCGAGAAGGTCTACGAAACAGTGATTCCGCGAAACGTTCGCTTGTCCGAGGCGCCGAGCTTTGGGAAGCCGGTGCTCATGTACGACGTGTCGTCCATCGGTTCGAAGAGCTACCTGAAACTGGCGAAGGAGGTGATCGAGAATGACCAAGCGCGTACTCGGGAGGGGGCTGGGAGCCCTTCTCTCGGATAACGTCGGGGACACGAGCAGCGAGGGCGGGGAGCGCGTCGTCGATGTTGCGCTCGCGTCCATCACCCCGAACCCGTACCAGCCGCGAAAGACGATCCCCGAGGATAAGATCCGCGAGCTTGCGGAGTCGATCCGTGAGCGGGGCGTGCTCCAGCCGGTTGTTCTTCGACGGGTCGCTGATGGCGGATTCCAGATCATCGCCGGCGAACGCCGCTGCCGCGCCGCGCGCCATCTCGGTCTCGCCACGGTCCCCGCGGTCGTTCGCGACGTTCCAGACCGCGACCTGCTCGAGCTTGCGCTGATCGAGAACATTCAGCGCGAGGATCTCGACG
>JANNRU010000092.1:0-11769 GCA_031401755.1 Acidobacteriota bacterium
GACTCTCGACCCGTCGCCAACCGGCATCGGAGAACCAGCGTGGCCCGACCCGTACGAGCTCGCCACGTTGCTCGAGTCGCAGGGCCTGGGCGGAAAGCTGGAACTCCGACACGGCGAGTTCGCCTCGAAGGGTGGCTGGCTCGCGGCCGCACGCGGAATCGATCAGTCGGAGCCGTAGGGCTTCATCAGGCACGATCGCACCCGCTGCGAACGCCGCCGGTGTCCGGCGTCGGCGATGCGGGGGGTGAGCGTCGACGATCGCTCCCCCGCCCACCGTATCGACGGGCGCGGGGCGGCGGAGAATGAACCGATCCCCGGGAGCGAGCAGGGCGGGCTCGGCCAGTCGGATCTCGCACCACAGGGCTCCGTCAGGACCACGTTCCAGAACCCGAATGATGCCGTCGCATTCCGCGGTCCCTTGATGGAACCGCAGTCGGCCTTCGCGCTCCAGGGACCGCGGTGCCGAGTCGAGCAACTGAACACGGGCCCAGACTCGCCGAGTCGGTGCGATCGCGCCTGGAGGACTGACCAGCGTCGACCCGCGAGGCGTCTGGTTCACATCCAGGCCTTGCAAGTTCACCGCGACGCGCTGTCCCGCTTGCGCCGACTCGACGGCATGACCGTGGACTTGGAGACCGCGTACCCGACCGCGCACGCGCGGAGGGAGGATCTCGACCTCCGCCGACTGCTCCAGGCGACCGGAGGCGAGGGTTCCGGTCACCACCGTGCCGAAGCCGCGCATCACGAACGCGCGATCGATCGGAACCCGGACGACGCCGTCGGCGGCCCGTCGTGGACACAATCGGCTCAGCTCGGCGAGCGCCTGGCGAAGGTCGGTCAGACCGAATCCCGTCCGTGACGACACAGGAATCGGCTCGCCCTCCAGGAAAGTCCCCGCGATCAGCTCCGCGACTTCCAAGCGCACGACATCTAGAAGCTCCGGCTCGACGAGATCGACCTTCGTCAACACGACTCGACCCGCCGGAACATGGAGAAGTTTACAGATCTCCAAATGCTCGCGAGTTTGCGGACGGACTCCGTCGTCGGCCGCGATGACGAGCAAGATCGCGTCGACACCGCCGGCGCCGGCAACCATGTGACGAACGAAACGTTCGTGCCCCGGGACGTCAACGAACGAGATGGTCGTTTCGGGATCGAGACGAAGATCGGCGAATCCAAGATCGATGGTGATCCCGCGGAGCTTCTCCTCTTTCAACCGATCCGGGTCGATCCCGGTCAACTCGCGGACGAGCGTGCTCTTCCCGTGGTCGATGTGTCCCGCGGTCCCAACCACCAGATGTCTCGGAAGCTGGACTCCGAACTCGTCGTTCAAGGTCGGGCGATCCTTGCGCGCACGCGCTCCCGCAATTCATCGAGGTCGAACGGCTTGTGCAACAACTCGATGCCGCCGCGAGTCGCGATCTCGGTCGCCGATTGACTCACCGTGTCCCCGGTGGTCAAGATCATGCGCCGCGAGAGCTCAGGACGGCTCTGCCGCAACTCGTCGAGTAGGTCGAGCCCGCCCATCCCCGGCATTCGCAGGTCGGCAACGATCAGGTCGAAGGAGCGTTGGCCAACACACTCGAGGCCAGCCCGGCCGTCGCACGCCCACTCCGTCTCATGGCCATCGGCCTGCAGGGCCTCGCAAATCAAGTGAGCCAGTGGCTCCTCATCGTCGATGACCAAGATGCGGCCGCGGACCCGCGTGGCGGACGGGCCGCCGGACCGCGGATCCGTCGCATCCGCCGCGGACCGTGACGAGATGGGAAACAGGATCCGAAACACCGCACCACCACCAGGGTTGTCGTCGACTTCGATCTGCCCTCGGTGCGCGGCGACGATGCCGAGGACGAGCGATAAACCGAGTCCCGTACCCTCGCCGGGCTCTTTGGTCGTGAAGAACGGGTCGAAGATCCGGGTCCGGATCGCCTGGGGCACTCCGGGGCCGGTATCGCTGACCTCGAGCCGAACGCCATCCTCGCCGCTGGACGAACGCACCAGGATCGCGCCCGCGGGCCCGACTTGTCGTATCGCCTGCCGGGCGTTGCTCAATAAGTTGACCAGAAGCTGCTCTAGTTGGTGGGCGTCGCCGAGGATCGCTGGCACGTCCGACGAGAGATCGAGATCGAGCTCGACGTTGTCGACGCGAAACTGGTAGTTCAGCAGCGATGCTGCGTCACGGACTGCTTGATTCAGTGACACCGGCCGGGTTTCAGGTTCGTGCGCACGTACGAACGACAGCAGGTTGCGGACGATTTTTCGACACCGCTCGGCTTCGCGCTGCAACAGTTCGACCCGGGCTACGGTCTGTTGGTGAGTCGGCGCGGCGCGAAGAAGCTGCGCGTAACCGACGATCGAGGCCAGCGGGTTGTTCAGCTCGTGGGCCACCCCCGAGATCATTTGACCGACACTGGAGATTTTCTCGGTCTGCGCCAGCCGCTTCTCCAATCGTCGCGCCGGCGTGACGTCGTGAAGCACCAGGATGAACCCCTCACGCGTGGCACTGTCTCCGCCGAGCGGGGCGAGTGTCACCGTCCAAGTTCGGTCACCTTCCAACCGCGCTTCGGCCTCGTGGGTCGCCCGCGAGCACTCGCGGTAGGCCTGAACCAACGAGGACAGACCGAGCGCATCGAGCACTCCATCGACACCCCGTTCGAGTCCGATTCCGGCCGATGCCAACAGTGCGCTTGCCGCAAGATTGACGTGCAGTCCACCGCGCCCTCCCTCGACGACGACGACTCCGTGGGGTAACGACTCCACAATCGCCCGGAACCGATCGATCTCGGCGGAACGAAGCGCGGCCAGGCGCTCGAGATGTTGAGACAGATGATTCGCCGCACCGAACAACGCGCGCATTCCGGAGTCCGGAAAGACCTCAGACGGGACGACGAACAGCACGCCCCCCGACCGACCACCGCGCTGCAACGGAATCACGATCAAGGAGTCGTCATCCACGAGATCGCTGCTGCCGCGGTCCGCGTCGAACGACGCGGCGTGAACCAGCTCGAGTTCCAGAACCGGTGCATCGATTCCGACGAATCGGGTCGCCCGCTCGACGATCCGGTCGATGACCGAGGCCTGAAACGGTCGGGTCAGTAAGGCCTGGCGTCGAAGCCGACCTTCCCACGGGAAAACGACGATGGCCACGTCGAGGTAACTCTCGACGGCTGAAAGCGTTGCTCCGAAGAGCTCCAGCGGCTCGCTGGCCTGAGCCGCCCCACGTCCGATCGACTGCAGCACCTCGAGCTCGGCTCCGCGCTGGGCGAGTCTTTCTTGGGACCGACCGATCCAGTCCTGGGCCCGGCGGGAGACCTCCAGGGAGAGCACCGCCCCGTCGAGCACCGCCGCGGCGTGGCCCGACCCTCTGCCGAGCCAAGCCGACAGGCGCCACGGCGGGTGCCCGTCGATGAGCCATTCCCTCTGCTCGGCTTCGACGAGCTCAGCCACGGGCCGTCCCCAGCGGGCAAGCGCCTCTAAGCCTGCTGGATCGCGCAACTCAAGGGCCTCAAGCTGCGCGCCAGCGCGCTTTGCGATCACGGGAAGCCAATGCCTCGCATTTGCCGTCGGGTCCAAGATCCCGGGCGTGGCGATCCCTGTTCCCAGGTAATGGCTGAGGTCGGGATCGAATTCCGTCATCGGCGATCGCTGGCCTAGCCGCACGAAGCACGGCAAAACACGTTCCGAGTCTAGGCGACCTAGGCCGGCGGTTCAACCGACCGGAAAATGCCTCAGTGATCCGCGCGGGCGCCGCGCGCGACCCGAGTCTGGCCAAGCGGCTGTTTGGAAGGTGCTTTGATCATCCGTTTACGGGTGAAGATTTTGCGCAGACGCGCCTTCGCCTGACACTCGATCTGCCGCACCCGTTCGCGGCTGATGTTCATCAGTTGGCCGATCTCCTTGAGAGTCATCGGCGCGGTGCCGACGATTCCGAAGCGATAGGCGATGATCATCTTTTCCTGGTCGCTGAGCGACCCCATCGCCTCGGCGACCAAGGAGTTGGCCTCCCGGCGGATGAGGTCGTCCTCAGGACTGGCTGCGGTGTCCGCGACCAGAAAATCGGCGATCGGGGTTTCCCCGTCCTTGCCAACCTTGTCGTCGAGGCTGACCTCGCGAAGATTGAACAGCAACACCTGGTCGATCTTGGCCAGGCTGCGTTCCATCCAGACCGAGATCTCTTCACGCTCCGGCTTGCGACCGAGGGATCGTCGCAGCGAGTTTTCCGCGTCGCGGATCTCCCGGACTTTCTTCATCTGGTAAGTCGGCACGCGCACGAGATTGGAATGTTCGCTCAGTGCCTTGAGGATCGACTTGCGGATCCACCAGATCGCGTAAGTAATGAATTTTGTCCCCTTGGAGGCGTCATAGCGGTGGGCCGCCTCGATCAGTCCGAGATTGCCCTCGTTCAGCAAGTCTTCAAACGGCAGCCCGAGATTGCGGTATTCACTAGCGACTTTTACGACGAAGCTCAGATTCGACTCGATCAATCCGTTCAACGACACCCGGCAGCCGCGTTTTTTCACGCGCTTGGCAAGTTGTTGCTCTTGCTCCCTCGTCAATAGGGGGTAATCGCGTATCTCGTAGAAATATCGGGAAAGAACACTCCCGCGGTCGCCGACCGAGGATTCGAAAGCGCGCTTCATGATCGCCCGCGAGCCGAGATTGATTGACGCGATCCGGGGATCGCCGTACATTTCGCGCCGCGCTCACCGTCAATGCTCGATGGGACGGGACGTTCACGACAAAGTGTGACGAGCCACGCGAAAGGCGTTGACGCCACCTTAGCTGTTGTCCTGTTTGGACTCACGACGCCCCCCGCGTCAGCAGCGAGCAACGTGCTCGCCTCGCGCTCCTCTGTACGAACGGAACCGCCGGATTGCAGTAGTGTAGTCAGCGACCGATCGACCGTCAATATTCTGCGGTAGCGAAATCGCGATCGTCCCGACGGTTTTCCGGATTGTCGGCGTTTCGATGAATCAGTGAATCCAGCGGTCGTCGGAATCCCTGGGCGGCATGACGCGAAACCGGCGGCGGCGAAGTTTCCAACGCAAATCGCCAAAGAATTGCCCGAGATTCCAGGCGCGGCGAATGTGGATGTAACCCGCGAGCGCGCCACCTAGATGGGCGATGTACGAAACGCCGGAACCGGACGCGCTCAATAAGTAGAGCGAATTCAACGCGACGAGGATCCATGTCATTGTCCGCGCGCGCATCGGCAAAAAGCCCATGAAATAAATCACCCGATTGCCAAACAGGATTCCGTAGGCCACGAACAGCCCGAATAACGCGCCTGAGGCGCCGATCGTCGGAATGCCGGAGATCGCCGGATCCGACCGAAATCCGGCGGCGGCCAATCCAAGCAACGTCGCGGCAATCCCTCCGCCGACCGCGCTCACGAGCAGGTGGGTCAAGAAACGTCGCCGTCCCAAGTATTGCTCGATCTCCCCACCGAACATCCACAGCATCAGCATGTTGAACATAAGGTGGAACGGGTCGCTGACGCTGTGGAGAAAGGCGTAGGTCACGAGTTGCCAGATCGCTCCACGAACGACGCTCGCGGGAACGACGCCCAACCCCTGGGCAAGGTCCCATCCGAAAACCGAGCGACATAAAACCTGGCCGAGCCAGGTCGCGACGCAGGCGATCACGAGAGCGCGAACGACCGGTGTGAATGGGGGGACCCCGATCCCGACGCCGGATCCGGGAGGTCGGATCGGACCTTGGCGGTAGTAGCTCATCGGCTCCGCCGAAAGCCGTTCTCGATCCGAAACGCCGAAAGCAACCCGGAGCCTGTCGACCCTCGGTGGTCCGGCATCAAACTGGTCACGGACGAATCCGGTGAAAGCTCCGGAAATGTCACGGCCCGGAATAGGGGGTGGGTTTGCATGGAATCGCCCGGTGAACATAGCCCGCGCATCCTTTCGCTGCAAAAAGAACTGCCCGCCGAGCCCCCGAGCGCTCCCTCGGCCGCCGTGGCCCTGATTCTGGACGCCCTGCTCGAGTCGACGGGGGCGGAGCGCGCGTTCGCAGTCGTCCGATCTCCGGGGATCGACTCCGGTCCGAGGTTGGTGTCGACCCGTGCCCGTTCCGGGATCTCGACGATCGCGAGCCGAAGCGTCCTTGCGCGCGCGCTGACCTCGCGCCAGGTCTGGAGCCGCGGGGAGCCGTGGGACAAAGACGGCGCCGGATTGGGCGCGTCCGTTCGAGCGCTCGCGTTACGTGCGATTCTCAGTTCGCCGTTCCCCGCGAATACCGGAATCGACGGGGCCGTGGTACTCGACAGTCGAGATCGGCTAGATCCCGATCGGACACCAAACCAGTTTCTCGACGCAGCCGCGACGTTGGTCGCGTTGGCGCTGCATGCGGCTTCTCTGCCTAGCACCGCGGGGACGCTCCGCGCGCCAAGGCTCACGGAACCCGCAAGATCTCCGGTCGCCCGTGGAGCCTCGATGCGTCGGGTGGTCGAAGAGGTTCGGCGTGTCGCGTCAAGTCGGCTTCCCATCATCGTTCGCGGAGAGACCGGGGTCGGAAAAGAGCAGGTCGCCCGCTGGATTCATGAGTGGAGTTCAAGGCACGGCGCGCCGTTCGTCGCAGTCAACTGCATCGCGTTTGCAGAAGAACTGCTCGACGCCGAGTTATTCGGTTCAGTCCGCGGCGCGTTTACTGGAGCGGATCGTGACCGCCGAGGCCTGTTCCGTGAAGCCGACCGGGGAACGCTGTTCCTCGACGAAATCGGTGACATGCCGCAGCGGATGCAGGGCAAGCTCCTGCGCGTGCTGCAGGAACGAGCGGTCCGCGCCGTGGGCGGCGATAGGGAACACAGTGTCGACGTCCGTATCGTCGCCGCCACACACCACGATCTCCGCGCGGCGATCGCCGCGGGACGGTTTCGCGAAGATCTCTACTATCGGCTCGCCGGAATGGAGATCATCGTCCCCCCCTTGCGCGAACGACTCGACGACTTGCACGCACTTGTCACTGGTCTGGCTCCATCAATAGTTGAGGATACCGGCCTGCCTGCGCCGATCCTGGATGCCGGCGCCTGGCGAGAGTTGACCCGGCACGACTGGCCCGGCAATGTGCGTGAGCTCCGCATGGTGCTGGCGCGGGCGGCGATCGGCGCGGGCGGCGCCACGATCCGCGCCGAGCACCTGTTCGCCGACGGGGCCTGCCGTCGCTCCCCCAAATCGACACCCGACTCAGACGGACTCGAACGCCAAATGATCGAGCGCGCGCTCGAGGCCTGCGGCCGAAACGTCGCACGAGCTGCGCGGCAAGTTGGCTGGAGCCGACAGAAACTCTACCGACGCATCCAGGCGTTGGGCATCCACTCCCCCGCAGCCGGCCCACGCGGCTACGGCTCGCCCTCCGACGGAACGACGTCGTCGGACAGGTCGACGTTCCAATAGGCTTCGTCGAGGAAGGTTCGCCACTCCGCGTGCAGCCGGGTCGCCCAACTCGGCCGCAGGACCGAATGACCCGTTGGTTTGATCGGAGATCGGACCAATTTCATCCCGGCTTCGGTCGGTGTTCGGCTGCCCTTACGACTATTGCAGCCGATACACGCGACGACGACGTTCAGCCATGTCGATTTCCCTCCACGTGAGAGCGGAACGACATGGTCGAGATTGAGCTCGCGTTGGGAATGCGGTTGGCCGCAGTACTGGCAACGATTGCGATCACGGAAGAACACGTTGCGCCGCGTGAAACGGACACCGCGTTGAGGCACGCGATCGTACTTGACCAACTGGATCACGCTAGGGACGCGTACGACTCTCGTGGGGGTTCGAATCACCTCGACGTCGCAGGCGTACGGCAAGTCACACCAATTCTCGAAGTCGTAGGCCCGGAAGTCGGTCGACAACGCGACCGCGCGACCGGAGCAGAACAGGCGGAATGCGCGACGCGTACCGGTGATCTGGATCGCCTGGTACAAGCTGTTGAGGACTAGGACCGAGCCTTCCATGAACTGTAGACCTCGATCGGGACTCCGTACGGGGGTCACGGCACGAGTCGCACGCGACGTCGCCCCTCCTCACCCGCCCGTTCCAAAGCCAGCCCGACGAGCGTTTCCAGCAACTGCGGGAACTGCAGGCCGGTCATTTCCCATAACTTCGGAAACATACTGATTGGAGTGAATCCCGGCAACGTATTGATTTCATTGAGATAGGGCTGTCCGGTTCGCCGATCGACGAAGCAATCGACCCGGGCGAATCCACTCAAGTCGAGCGCGCGGTAGGCCGCCACGGCCAACCGCCGGATCTGCTCCGCCTGGCTGGCTTCGAGTTTCGCCGGAATATCGAGACCGGACGTGCCATCGACGTACTTGGCGTCGTAGTCGTAAAACTCTCGCGACGGGTGAATTTCTCCGAGAACGGACGCTCGAGGCTGATCGTTGCCCAATACTGCGCACTCGATCTCACGGGCGTCGACGGCCGCCTCTACGAGCGCATGCCGGTCGCAGGCGAGTGCCGCTTCGAGGGCCGAGGGCAGCCCCTCCAGCGAGGAGACCCGGGAAACTCCTACCGAGGATCCCCCATTCGCCGGCTTGACGAAGACCGGAAATCCAAGTTGATCTTCGATCCTCTCGCCCGCGGTGCCGAGCGTCGATCGCTCGAATACGAGCCCTCGAACGACGGGAAGTCCTGCCGCCGCGAACATTCTCTTGGCCACGACTTTATCCATGGCCAACGCCGACCCGAGAAGACTCGCCCCGACGTAGGGAATTCCGGCCAGATCGAGCGCGCCTTGCACCCGACCATCTTCCCCGCCCCAGCCGTGAACGAGCGGAAACATGACGTCAAGATCAAGGCGACGGATGCCCAGCGTTTTCTTGTCGAACTCGATCAGGCTCGTCGTCCCCGGCTCGACCGCGAGTCCGGGCGCGCCGTGGATTCCGGGCCAATCGTCGACGCGTACCCCCGAGCTGGCCAGGATCGACGCCGATTCGGCGCTGCCAAGCCACCGCCCGTCACCCGTGACGGCGATGGGGACGCACTCGAGCGCAGTCGCGCTCATCGCGGAGGCCACCCCGCGCGCCGAGACGATCGAAACCTCATGCTCGACCGAACGGCCCCCAAACAGGAGTCCGACCCGAACCCGCTCCGTCATTTGCGGCGACGCGCGGCAAGCGCTCGATCGATCGCCTGCACCAATTCGGCGTCGGCGGCGGTTCGGCGGACGAGTTCGTTTCCCGTGCCATCGAGAACGACGTGAGTCGGGAGATCGGTGACCTTCCAAGCTCGTTCGAGCGTCCCGTCCTGATCGATCACCAGTCGTCCGGGGAATCGACGCGCCTTGGCGATCTGGGCGAGCCACTCGGCCGACTGCCGCGTATTGACCGCGACGATGAGAATCCTGTAGCCGCTGTCGGTCCAGCGCGCTTCCAACTCTTCCAGCAGGTCAAGCTCGGCGAGGCACTCCGGACACCATGTGGCGAAGAAAACGACATGGAGCACCGACCCGGCGGCCTCGACCGGTACGCGCTGGCCGGTGATCGGATCGACGAGCGTCGGCGTCGCGCTGTCGGCCGCGCCAGCCAGGCAGATCGAAGCGAGCAGTCCGCCAAGAACGCCGCGAACGAGCGTCCCGCGTCGGAAGCGAGTCATCCAACGCTTCCGCGACCGATCATCGTCCACGTCTGGTAGAAGAACCATGCGCCGACGAGTAACATGCCGATGCCGAAACTCTGTTTGATCACGACCATCCATCTCCCAGCGCGGGGTAGGCTCGCGAGCACGCCGGAAAAGATGCCGACGAGCATGAGGAGGCATCCGAGCCCGAGAGCAAAGCTGAGCAGCAGTGTCCCCCCCCAGAGCACGTCGCGGGTCCGCGCGACGTAGACCAGAACGAGCCCCAACACCGGCGCCGTGCAGGGTGCTGCAACGAACCCCGAGGCCGAGCCCATGAGCATCGCACCCAGATAGCCGCCTCGCCTTGCCCCCCGGACCTGCGCTCCCGTAAACAGCGCGGGGATCGGGAGGTGCACCAGGTCGAGCATGACGATTCCAAAGACCACGACCAGCAGGCCGACGCTGCCGAAGATCCATGGACTGCGTGTGAACTGCCCAAAGGTCTTCCCGAGGAGGGCTGTCACCATTCCCAGGGACGCGTAGACGAGCGCGAGTCCCCCGACGTAGACGATCGACAACGCGACGGCGCGGCGTCGATTACCGGCCGCAGCGCCCCCGATGTAAGTCACGGTCACCGGAATCATCGGGTACACACAGGGCGTGAAACTGGTCAGGATTCCGGCCGCGAAGACGACCACGATGGCCATCATGCTGCCCGCTTCCAACTGGCTCTCCAGCGTCTGGCTCAGCGCGTAGCCCCACTCGTTGATGCGCTCGAGCACCGAGATCTGGCCTCAGAGGACCCGGTCCACGCGATCGGCCAGCGTTCGTTTCGGTACCAATCCGACGACTTGGTCCCGCACCTGTCCGTCACGGAAGATCATCAGGGTCGGCACGGACATCACTGCGAAGCGTGCCGCAACCGCGGGAGCCTTGTCGATGTCGACTTTGACCACCTTGAGCTTGCCTTCGTAATCCCCAGCCAACTCGTGCACGACCGGCTCGAGCTTCTTGCACGGGCTACACCAGGTGGCCGAGAAATCGACGAGCACCGGCCCGGTTGCCTGAAGGACCTCGGAGTCGAAATTGCTGTCATCGGCATCGAACACATGACTCATCGATTTACCTCGTTCCGGTCGGCGCGGTATCGGGTTCGTCCCCGACAACAACAACAGATTAGCATGCCGGTCACGGGCCGGCGCGGCCGTAGCGAACACGAGAGTCACGAACCGACGACGGCACGATGCTACGATGGAGTGCCCCAATGGTACGATCCCGACTCGCCCCGACACGGATCCAACGCCCCGGACAGCCGGGACCGGTCGTCGTGTTCACCGGGGCGGGTTTTTCTGCAGCGAACGAGTTGGCGACGCTCCACGATCCGGGTGGAGTGTGGGAGCAGCACTCGCCGACCGAGTTCGTTTGGCGCTCTTACAGTTGGCGGCGCGAGCGCGCCGGCAGCCGCCGCGTCGTCCGGCTGCACGGGTCGCTTTGGACTTCCAGTTGCACCCCGGAAGGAACAGCAAGGCCCGACGAGACGATACGGGCCCCGGCCGTCGCCGCTACGACCGCGATCGCTGCGGCGGCGGTTGCCGCCCGCCGGCGTTCCGCATGAGTCGTATTCTGCACATCGATGGGAGTCAAGGCGCCAGTGGCGACATGATTCTGGGGGCGCTCATCGATCTCGGCTTTCCACTGGCGCAACTTCGAAGCGTAGCGCAGGGACCCGGCCTGGAAGCCGTCCGTTTGAGGTCGCAAAAACTCTCGCGCTGCGGCCTGGTCGGAACCAAGGTCGACGTCCGCGTGCGGGGTCACGAAGCGGACCACGACCACCATGCGATGGGCTCAGGCCACGGTCGGAGTCGGCGCGAGATCCGGCGCATCATCGGCCAAGTCGAGATCCCCGCACGCCCACGGCGGCGCGCGCTGGCCATTTTCGAGCGCCTGGTGGAAGCGGAAGCGCGCGCACACGGGATCCCGGCAGAGCGCGTGCATCTCCACGAGGCCGGAATGTTGGACGCCATCGTCGACGTGCTCGGAGCGGTCCTGGGTCTGGAGTACCTCGGCGTCGACCGCATCATCGTTTCACCTCTAACCACTGGTTGGGGCGAGATTCGATGCGCCCACGGCACCTATCCCGTGCCTGCTCCCGCCGTGATCGAATTGCTGCGTGGGATTGCACTACGGGCCGGTGAGATCG
>JANNRU010000093.1:0-7541 GCA_031401755.1 Acidobacteriota bacterium
ACTTTCAGCGGCCGCTCGAACTCGGCGCCGACATCGTGATCCACAGCACGACCAAGTACATCGACGGACACAATGCGACGGTCGGGGGGGCTCTGGTCAGCCGGACACCGGAACTGGACGAGTCTCTTCGTTTCATCCAGAACTCGACCGGCACGATTCTCTCACCGCAAGTCGCCTGGCTCACGCTGCAAGGCTGCAAGACCCTTTCATTGCGCATCGAACGCCAATCGGAAAATGCGATGGCTGTCGCCGAGTTTCTGAAGTCCCATTCGAAAGTCGAGCGTGTGGCCTACCCTGGTCTTCCGAGTTTTCCCCAGCACGAACTGGCCCGGCGCCAAGCGTCCGGCTTCGGTGCGATGGTCTGCTTCGAAGTTCGCGGCGGCGTGACGGCCGGAAAAGCGTTGATGAACTCGTTGCGACTCTGGACTCTGGCCGAAAATCTCGGCTCGGTCGAATCGCTCGTCACCCACCCGGTGACTATGACGCACGCCGCGGTCGAAGAGAGCGAACGCAAACGGATCGGGATCACCGACGGCCTCGTGCGACTGTCGGTCGGCCTGGAAGACTCCGAGGACCTGATCGACGATTTGCGACAAGCGCTCGACCGGCTGTGATCTGATTTTCCTCGGGCTCGGTCGGCAGGCCATACTCGGAGACCCTTCCGATTCGCCGCCGAGACTTCGGACCCGCTTCAGGCACGATAGGAGCTCACGCAGGTGGGTTCGCCCGAATCGCCAATGGACCGGGCGGCCCGGGTCCGGGGAGGCACGCCCCGCGGCATTGCGTTTTCGGCAAGCTGAGACTATTTTTTTGGCATGTCAAAAAAACAATCAACGGTCTGGATCGGGCTTCTTTTCGCTCTTGGGCTAGCCGCCTGTGGGGCGCCCGCGGTCCCGGCGCCGGAGAATCCCGTCGGCGGCCGACGTCTCCGGGTTGTCACGACGACCGGAATGATCGCCGACTCCGCGAGCCGCATTGCCGGTGATCGTGCGGAAGTCGTCGCCCTGATGGGTCCCGGGGTCGACCCCCACCTGTTCAAGGCCAGCGAGGGCGACGTTCGGAAGCTCGCCGACGCCGACTTGATCCTCTACAACGGCCTGCATCTGGAGGGCAAGCTCGGCGACGTGCTGGTCAAGCTCGCCCGGTCCCGCCCAGTCGTCGCGGTGAGTGAGGCGATTCCCGACTCGGAATTGCGCGAACCACCGGAGTTCGCGGGGCAGTACGACCCACACATTTGGTTCGATGTATCGCTGTGGTCGCGTACTCTCGAACCCATCTCGGAAGCGCTCGGCCGAATCGACGCGTCTCACGCGGCCGAGTTTCGCGAGCGCGCCGCGGGCTACGCCGCAGAACTGGCCGCTCTCGACCGTTGGGTCACCGAGGAGATCGCGCGAATTCCCGCAAGACGGCGCGTCTTGGTCACCGCGCATGACGCGTTCGGCTACCTCGGAAGGAGATACGGGATCGAAGTGGTTGGCTTGCAGGGCATCAGCACGGTTGCCGAGGCCGGATTGCGAGACGTTTCGCGGATCGTCGAACTCGTCGTTACACGCGAAGTGCCGGCGATCTTCGTCGAATCAAGTGTCCCGCGCCGATCGATCGAGGCGGTCCAGGCCGCCTGCCGAGACCGCGGGCATGTCGTCGCGATCGGCTCCGAGCTGTTCTCCGACGCGATGGGCGCACCGGGCTCCCCGGAAGGGACTTATCCAGGGATGGTTCGGCACAACGTTTCGGCCATCGTCTCGACCCTGGATTGAAAGGCGAACCGCGATGACGTCGCTTCCCGAGTCCGCTGCCCTCCCCAGTCCGGCCGTCGAATTTCACGACATCACCGCGGCGTATCGAACGCAGCCGGTGTTGTGGGACATTGACCTGGTCATCCCGACCGGACAGTTGGTCGCCATCGTCGGCCCGAACGGGGCGGGGAAGAGCACACTGCTCAAAGTCGCCCTTGGCCTGGTCCGGCCGTTGACCGGCTGGGTCGAGATATTCGGCGAGCCGTTCGAAACGCGCCGCTCGTGGGTCGGGTATGTCCCCCAGCGGGAGAGCGTGGACTGGGATTTCCCGACGAGCGCTCTGGACGTCGTGACCATGGGGCTCTACGGCCAGCTCGGTTGGCTCAAACGCCCCGGTCGGCGTGAACACGAGCGGGCATTGGCGTGTCTGGATCGGGTCGGCATCGCCGATCTCGCGCGCCGGCAGATCAGCCAACTTTCGGGAGGACAACAGCAGCGGGTCTTTCTCGCCCGCGCACTGGCCCAAGACTCGCGCCTGTACATGATGGACGAGCCGTTCGCCGGCGTGGACGCGACGACGGAGCGAGCAATTCTCGAGCTCTTGCAGGAATTACGGTCGCTCGGCCGGACCGTGATCGCGGTGCACCATGATCTACAGACCGTCGGCGAGTATTTCGATCATGTGGTCCTCTTGAATCTCCGACTCGTTGCCGCCGGCCCGATCGCCAGCGCGTTTACCCACGAAAATCTGACGCGGACCTACGGTGGCCGGCTGACCGCGCTGACTCAGGCGACCGAGGCCCTCTTGCGCTCCCGCGTTCCGCCATCGGAATCCATCCGTGGACCAGAGCGGCGCTGAGCGATGCTGGAGCTGGCCACCCGAAACGTCGTTCTAGGCGCGAGCCTGCTCGGGATCGTCGGCGGAGCGCTCGGTTGTTTTGCGCTGCTGCGCCGTCAAAGCCTGTTAGGCGATGCGATCGCGCATGCCGCGCTCCCCGGAGTCTGCTTGGCCTACTTGATCACGGGCAACAAGGGGCCGGAATCCCTGCTCGCCGGAGCGCTCATCGCCGGGGTCATCGGCGCCCTGCTGATTGTCGGGGTGGTCCGCATGAGTCGGATCAAGGAAGACACCGCGATCGGGATCGTGCTGTCGGTGTTCTTCGGCGGCGGAATCGTCCTGCTGACCTACATCCAGAAGCTTCCGTGGGGCAACCAGAGCGGGCTGGACAAGTTTCTGTTCGGGCAAGCCGCTTCATTGATGTCGAGCGACGTGCAGGTGATGGCCGGACTCGGCGGAACGGCCCTGCTCGTCTGCATTTTGTTCTTCAAGGAGCTGAAGCTGCTGGCCTTCGATCGTGAATTCGCGGCCAGCATGGGGCTGCCCGTCCGGTCGCTCGAGCTACTGCTGACCGTGCTCCTCGTGGTCGTGGTCGTCGTCGGCCTCCAAACGGTCGGCGTGGTACTGATCGTCGCCACCTTGATCACGCCGGCGGCAGCGGCGCGGCAGTGGACCGAGCGTTTGTCGTTGATGTTGGTCGTCGCCGCAGCGATCGGCGGGCTATCGGGGGCCGTTGGCGCCGCGATCAGCGCTGCCGTCCCGCGGATGCCGACCGGACCGGTGATCGTGTTGTGCGCAAGTTCGGTGCTGGTCCTGTCAATCCTTGCCGCGCCGCAACGCGGACTGCTGCATGCGCATTTGGCTGAGCGCCGAGCGGGGCGGCGGATTCGCGAGGAGAACCTGCTTCGCGACCTCTATCTCTGGGGTGAGCGACGCGGCGGAGATTGGTCGCACGCGGTATCGCGACCGGTGCTCATGGGATCCCGCGGTCTGCAGGCGCGTCACATCGCGCAGTTGGGTCGACGGCTGGCCGGCCGGGGACTCGTCGAGGCCGGCACCGATGGACTGGTCCTGACCGAGGCCGGCAACCGATTCGCGAAACGCGTCGTTCGCAAACACCGTTTGTGGGAATCCTACCTGGCCCGCCGACTAGAGTTGCCGAGCGACCACGTCCATCGCGATGCCGACGTGATGGAGCATGTCCTGAGCGACGACGCGGTCGAGTGGATCGACCGCCTGCTCGGCCACCCACGGCTCGATCCCCACGGTCGACCGATCCCCGAGGCCGAACCGACGTGAACCCGACGCTGGTCATACTGATCGTCGGTTCGATGGTCGCCGTCTCTTGCGCCGTGGTTGGCACGTTCCTCGTCTTACGCCGCGAGGCGCTGATGGGCGATGCGATCAGCCACGCCGTCCTTCCGGGAATTGCCGGTGCCTTCCTGATCTCCGGCTCACGTGACCCGTTCGTCATGGTGCTGGGAGCCGGTGCGCTGGGCCTCATTACGGTGCTACTGGTGGAGATGTTCAATCGCACCGGGCGGCTCAAGCAAGATGCCTCGATCGGCGTCGTTTTCCCGGCGCTATTCTCGCTCGGTGTCATCTTGATCAGCCGCTACGCGACCCAGGTCGACCTCGACCTGGACTGCGTGCTCTATGGGGAGATCGCCTACGCTCCCTGGGACATTCTGAGCCTGGGTGGAAGGACAATTGGGCCGAAAGCGCTCTGGGTCAACGGGGCGATTCTTGGGCTCAACCTCGCGCTACTCGCCGCCTTCTACAAAGAACTCAAGCTGACGACGTTCGACACCGGCCTGGCAGCGACCCTGGGTTTCGCGCCGACGGTCATCCACTACGGGTTGATGACCGCGGTTTCCGTCACCGTCGTCGGGGCCTTCGAGTCGGTCGGCGCAATCCTCGTCGTGGCCATGCTCGTCGTCCCGCCGGCGACAGCTTATCTCTTGACCGACCGACTGAGTTGGATGTTGCTCATCGCTTGCGCCACGAGCGTGGTCGCGGCGATTGGCGGATACGCGCTCGCCCGTTGGCTGGACGCATCGATCGCCGGAGCGATAGCGATCGTCGCTGGTGCGGAGTTCACGGTGGCCTTCCTGGCCTCGCCGCGTCACGGGCTCTGCTCGCGCTGGTCCCGTCAGGGGCGTGCGAGAAACGCGTTGGCCGAGCGTTTGCTGCTGCTGCATCTAGGGCAGGAGGGCGAGTCGGAGTCGATCGTCGGTCTCGAACGGCGCTTTTCTTGGAGTGGCCGCCGTGTGACGCGGATCATCGGGCGACTCGATCGTCGTGGACTCGTCCGCCGACAGGAGGACCAACTCAGCCTGACTCCGGCGGGCCTGGCGCTCTTGCGCGATGGCGGTGACGACGCGCTGTGGCATCGGGGGGCCGCGAGGACCGACGGCTGAACGATTGGTGGCCGATTGAGCCCTGCGGTACCTTGCTTCGTTGCGCGTCGGATGGCGGTTTCGCTCCGCCGATCTCGGCTGCGCCGGGGTGAGGCGATTGCCTGTGCTCTCGTCGGTCGGTGTCCGCCGCGAAGACAAGAACGAGTGGGAGCGACGCGTCCCGCTCACTCCGGATCACGTCTCCGATCTCGTCGAGTTGAGAGGCCAGCGGGTGGTCATTCAACCCTCGAAATTGCGAGCGTTCCCCGATCGGGACTATCGCGCCGCTGGAGCCGAGATCGCCGAGGATCTCGGTAGCTGCAACGTGATCCTCGGGATCAAAGAGATGCCCGCCGAAACCTTTGTGCGCGGCGCGAGCTACGGGTTCTTCTCGCACACGATCAAGGGTCAGGCCGCTAACATGCCGATGCTGCAGCGCTTAATCGAGCTCGGCTGCACGCTCATCGATTACGAGAAGATCGTCGACGCCAAGGGACGCCGACTGGTCTTTTTCGGCAGGCACGCCGGCTATTCCGGGATGATCGATGCGCTGTGGGCGCTCGGTCGCCGGCTCGCCTCCGAAGGGTTCGTGACCCCGTTCGAGCAGGTTCGGCTGGCCCACGACTACACCAGTCTCGACGAGGCCGCCCATCACATCTCTCGGGTCGGCGACGACGTGCGTCACGCTGGCCTTCCCCGCGAGTTGCAGCCGATGGTTTTCGTTTTCACCGGCTCGGGAAACGTCTCGCTCGGCGCGCAAGAGATCTGCGACCGTCTGCCAATCGTCGCGATCGATGTCGATGGATTGGCCAAGGTCGCCCGCGAACCCCTCCCGCACAGCGTGATCTACAAACTGTTTCTTCCGCGCGAACAACGCTTCGACCGGATCGGCGGGGGCGATTTCGACGCCGCAGGACTCAAGAGTCACCCGGAGAATTACCGCAGCGCCCTGCCGCGAATCCTCCCGCACGTCACGATGATCGTTCATGGCGCCTTCTGGGAGCCCGGCCAACCGCGCCTGGTGACGAAGAGCGACATCGAATCGTTGTGCGCCGAGCCCGGGCGTCCTCGGCTCGCCGTGATCGCCGACATCTCTTGCGACGTGGACGGTGGCATCGAAGCCACAGTTCGCACGACAACTCCCGGAAACCCGGTCTATGTCTGGGACGTAGAACGCAAGGCCGCGATAGACGGCGTGCGCGGGCGCGGGCCGGTGATCCTCGCCGTGGATAACTTGCCGTGTCAGCTCCCGCGCGAGTCATCCCAACATTTCGGTGACACGCTGCTGCGTTTCGTTCCGGCACTCACCGGTTGCCGGTGGGATTTGCCCTTGACCGATCTGGCGCTGCCGGAGGAAGTCTTGCGCGCGATCGTCGTTCACCGCGGGCAGCTCGCGCCGGCATTTGCAAGCCTCGCCGCGCATCTGGGGCACCCATGAGACGCGTCTTGGTGCTGGGTGCCGGACTCGTCAGCCGACCTCTCGTCAACTACTTCCTCCACACTTGGCCGGCACAGGTCGTCGTGGCCAGCCTCGCGCTCGACGACGCCCGTGCCGTCGCCGGGGGCCACCCGAATTCGCGGGCGGTGGCGCTCGATCTCGGAGGCGCGGGTGCCATCGAGCCGCTGTTGGACGAGGCGGACATCGTCTTCAGTCTTCTCCCAGCGACCCTTCACGTGGCGGTGGGCCGCGCGGCGATTCGTCGCCGGATTCCTCTGGTCACCACGTCGTACGTCTCGGACGAAATGCGCGAGCTCGACCCAGCGGCCAAGTCCGCGGGAGTGACCTTGCTCAACGAGATCGGACTCGACCCTGGGCTCGACCACATGTCGGCACTGAGAATGATCCGGCGTGTCCAGTCGGCGGGAGGCCGGGTCGTCGAGTTCCGTAGCGCGTGCGGCAGCCTGCCGACGGTCGAAGCAGCCGACAACCCGTGGCGTCATCGATTCGCCTGGAGCCCGCGCGGCGCACTGGTCGCGGCGCGTCAACCCGCGCGCTACCGCGAAGCGGGTTGCGTGATCGAAGTACCCGCGGTCCGACTGTTCCAGGATCCATGGAGTTGCGACGTCGTGGGGGTCGGAACCCTGGAGATGATCCCCAACCGCGATTCACTGCCCTACGCCGAAGCCTACGGCGTCGAGAGCGCGCTGACGATGATCCGCGCGACCCTACGTTGGCCCGGTTGGTGCGAGACCCTCGACGCGGTCGCTCGCCTGAACTGGCTGGACACGGTCGCGCGCGACTGGCCTGCAGGGACGACCCTTGCTGAGGCGATGACGGACGGTCTCAGCCCGGTTCCCGGCACCGCGGTCGAACGGGTCGCACGACATCTGGGACTGGCGACGAACCACCGTGTCGTGGAGCGTCTGGTCTGGGCGGGGCTGCTGGACGAATCCCCGATCGAGTCCAGGCCCACGTCACGACTCGACCTCATTGCCGAGAATCTCGCCCGCAAGCTCGCGTTCCGAGAAGACCAAGCCGATCTCGTCGTTTTGCACCACGAGCTGCTGACCGAAGACCGATCCGGCCAGCGCTGGCGCGACTGCTCGTGGCTCGTCGAGCGCGGGGTG
>JANNRU010000094.1:0-25444 GCA_031401755.1 Acidobacteriota bacterium
TGCATCGACGCCTGCGATCAGGTGATGGACCGGGTCGGGCTTCCGCGCGGGCTCGTTCGCTACTCCTCCGAAGACGCTCTCGCGACCGGCAGGCAGCACTGGTTGCGCCCGCGGATCATCGCGTATCCCTTGCTGATCGCGATCGTCGGCGGACTGTTCGGCTTTGTCCTCGCCGGACGGACGCCCGCCGAGATCACGTTTCTGCGCAACCGCAACGGGACTTACCGATTGCTCGAGTCCGGCGCTGTCATGAACTTGGTCCAGATCAAGGTCGTCAACCGTACCGGCGACGCCAGAGAGTTCGAGGTCGAGGCCGAGGGCATCGAGTGGAGCAGCGCCGACCTGCCGCTGGCGATTGCCCCGCGCGGATCGGCGGTGGCGACGCTGCACGTGTCGCTAGCGCGCGACCGATTCAGCGAGGGTCGCGCGAACGTCGTGTTCCGTGTGACCGACGATGCTGGTTTCTCCGGGGAGTACACGCATCCCGTGCTCGGTCCGCTGTTCGCGGGCGACGCCGGCGCGGCGAAGGCGGTACCGTGAAGCGCGGCGGGGCCTGGATCGGAATCGTGGTCGCGCTGCTCGGTTTTTCGGTCGCGACGCAGGCCGTCTTGATCTGGAGTGCACTCGACGACCCGTCGTTCGCGGTCGAGCCCGATTACGAGCGCAAGGCGCGCGACTGGGATCTGCTCTCGGCCGAGCGCCAGCGCAGCCGCGAACTGGGCTGGACGACCTCGCTTTCACCGCGTGCGGTCGTCTCAGGGCAGGTCGATGTGACATTCGAGGCCTTCGACCGCCACGGCAAGCCGGTTCGCGAGGCGACAGTGAACGTCGAGACTTTTCATATCGCCCGCGCTTCCACGATCTTTCGTGCGCGACTCATCGCAACCGGTGACGGAGTCTACGGTGCGCGGATGCCGCTCTCGCGCCCCGGCACCTGGGAGTTTCGTTTGCGAGTGCAGTCAGGAGACGATATCTACACCGAGACGCTGCGCAAGAGCGTCATCACGGGGACCGGCCGATGACCGGCCTCGTCGCCGCGGTGTTCGTCGCGAGCCTGCTCGGCTCGCTCCACTGTGTCGGGATGTGTGGTCCGTTGTTGATCCTTGGCTTGGGCGGCACGCGGACGGAGGCGAATCGCTGGACCGCGCAAGCCGCCTATCATGGCGGGCGGCTCGTCGTTTACACGCTACTGGGAATGGTCGCCGGAGCGGTTGGCGCGGCCGCCGATCTGGGTGGGGCACGCGTCGGTCTGGGACGGGTGGGCGGCATCGTCGCCGGCCTGTCGCTGATCGTGATCGGCGCGATCACGCTGGCGCGTGCGCTGGGCGTGCGCATCGCGCCGCCGCGATTCCAATCCCCGCTGACCGGGACGCTCGATCGCGTCCGGAGAGCACTCGTCGGATTGCCCGGCGCGGCGCGACCGTTCGGCTTCGGCCTTGTATCGGCGTTCCTGCCCTGCGGTTGGTTGTGGGCGTTCGTTGCGGCCGCTGCCGGAGCCGGTAGTGCTGCGGGCGGAGCGCTGGCCATGATCGTCTTCTGGACCGGCACGGTGCCGGCCTTGGCCATCGCCGTGGCCGGGTTGCGGCGCCTCGCGTCGCCGCTCGACCGACGAGCACCCGCGCTCGCCGCGCTGGCGCTCGTGGTCATCGGTCTCTTCGTGGTGGCCACGCGCATCGGGGGCGCGGCCTCCGCGGACGTCGCGCGCGCGGTCCCAACATCGCTCGACGCGGCCGAAGCCGAGGTGCGGGCCCTGACCGGCACAACGCCGCCTTGCTGCCGCTCGAAGACTCCTGAGCCATGAGCGGTGCGACCGCTGTGGCGCCACCGAGCGCTCTGCGGCCCGGCGGTATCGCGGTGGCCTGCGATCACTGCGCACTCCCGGTACCGGCGGGCCTCATCGAGCCCGGAGCGTCGCGTCAGTTCTGCTGCGGCGGCTGTCGCGCGGTCTATACGATGATCTTGACCTGTGGACTCGAACGGTTCTACGAGCTGCGCGAGCGCGACGACGCGTTACGCCCGGCGACCCCGACCGGCGCGCGCTACGAGGGCTACGACGACCCGGCTTTCGCCGAGAGTTGGATCCTGGCGCGGCCCGACGAACTCGCGTCCTGCGAGCTCTACCTCGAGTCGGTGCACTGTGCGGCGTGCGTCTGGCTCGTCGAGCGTCTGCCACGGGTACTCGGGGGGGTCGTCGAGGTCCGCGCCGATGTCGGCCGCCAGCGGGCCGAGGTCGTCTGGGATCCCGCGCGCGTTCGCCTCTCGGAGATCGCGCGGGCGCTCGACCGGCTCGGTTACCCCTCCCACCCCTATCGACGCTCGGAGCTTGCGAACCTGCGACGCCAGGAAGAGCGTCGGTCGCTTGTGCGGATCGGTGTCGCCGGCGCTTGCGCCGGAAACGCGATGATGTTCGCGTTCGCACTGTGGGGTGGCGCCTACGCGGAGATGGAGCCCGGGCACCGCCTCCTGCTTCGCGGGGCGAGCTTCGCCGTGGCGATCGTCTCGTTGCTCTGGCCGGGCCGCGCGTTCTACTCCGGTGCGCTGGCCTCGCTGCGCACGCGGGTCCCGCACATGGATCTGCCGATCGCGATCGCGCTGACGCTCGGCATGGGCTGGGGCGCTGTGAACACGATCCGAGACACGGGCGAGGTCTATTTCGAATCGCTGACGACCGTGATTTTCCTGTTGCTCGTTGGCCGCTTCATCCAGCAGCGACAGCAGCGAGCGGCCGAGGAGGCGGTTGAGGACTTATTCCGGCTCACGCCGGCGACCGCGCGCCGGATTGACACCGACGGCCAGACGCGCGAGGTCGCGGTCGAGGCCCTGGCCGCGGGCGACGTCGTCGAGCTGCGCGCGGGCGATTCCGTGCCCGCGGACGGAATCGTGGTCGAGGGTCGATCGGAGTTCGACCTGTCGTTGCTCACCGGGGAATCGCTCCCGCGGACTCTAGGGATTGGCGAGCACGCATACGCCGGGACCGTAAATCTCTCGAACCGGCTGACGATGCGCGTCCAGAGCACCGGCGCGGCAACTCGCGTGGGACGCCTCGCGGCGCTCGTCGAGAATCTCGCCCGCGAACGCCCACCGCTCCTGCGCATGGCCGACCGATTGTCGCACCGTTTCGTGATCGTCGTACTCGCGCTGGCGGCGATCACGGCCGCCGTCTGGCTGGCGATCGAGCCGGCGCTGGCCATCGAGCACGCGATCGCGCTGCTGATCGTGACCTGCCCGTGCGCTCTCGGACTGGCGACACCGCTTGCGGTCCGCGCGGCGGTTGGCAGTGCCGCGCGCATGGGCATCCTGATCAAGGGGGGCGAGACGATCGAGCGCCTGGCCCGGCCAGGGATCGTGCTGCTGGACAAGACCGGAACGCTCACGAGCGGGCGCATGCGTCTCGTTGAGTGGCGCGGTGACGCGGCCGTCAAGCCGTGGCTCCTGGCCCTCGAGCGTCAGGTCGTGCACCCGATCGCTCGGGCGCTCGTTGAGGCCCTCGAACGCGAAGGCCACGTCGACCTGCCGTGTGCGGCGAAGCAGACGCTGGGCGGCGGTGTGGAGGGCGAGGTCGCGGGCCACGCTGTTCTCGCCGGCTCCCCGGCCTTCGTTACGCGTGCAGGCGTCAGCCTCAGCCCGGAAGTGTCGCGCGATCTCGATTTGTGCGTCGGAAACGGGTGGACCCCGGTTGTCGTCGCGGTCGATCGCGTCGCGGTCGCGGTCGCGGCCCTCGGCGATCCGCTGATCCCCGATGCCGCCGCGTCCCTTGCGGCGATTCGGCGGCTGGGCTGGCGGATCGGTCTTGTCTCCGGCGATCACCCGGCGGTGGTCGCGGCCGCGGCGCGCGAGGTCGGGATCACCGACGGGCTGGTCGAGGGCGGGGCGTCTCCTGAACGCAAACTCGAGATCGTTCGCGAGTTGGCCGGGTCCGGGGAGACGGTCGTCATGGTCGGCGACGGGGTCAACGATTCGGCCGCACTCGTCGCCGCTCCGGTCGGAGTCGCGGTCCGGGGCGGTGCCGAGGCGAGTCTGTCCGCGGCGGACGTTTATCTCTCCCGTCCGGGATTGGCCGGGCTCGTTGCGCTGTTTGCGGGAGCGCCGCGCGCGGTCGGCGTGATCCGGCGCAATCTGCGGGTCTCGCTCGTCTACAATGCAGTGACGGCGAGTCTGGCCGTCACGGGTTGGATCGATCCGCTGCTCGCGGCGCTGCTGATGCCGGCAAGCTCGTTGACCGTTGTGCTGCTCTCCTGGCGTTCGCGCACGTTTTCTTGACCTGCATGTCAGTTCTCTACATCGTGTTGCCACTCGCGCTGATCGTATTCGGTGTCGGAATCGCGGCGTTTGTCTGGGCGGTGCGCGGAGGACAGTTCGATGATTTGGACACACCAGCGCTGCGCATGCTGCACGACGAGGTCCCCGTCAACCGACCCCGGATCGAAATCGTCGAGGTCGACATCGCGACGCTCGATGTGGACGCGATCGCCAATGACGCAACCGATCATCTCCGGATGAGTTCGGGTGTCGCCGGCGCGATCAATCGCGCAGGCGGCGAGTCGATCGAACGCGAGGCGATCGCGCTCGGGCCGATCCCGATCGGTGAAGCCGTGGCCACGGGAGCGGGACAACTGCGCGCGCGGTGGGTCGTGCACGGGGCGGTGATGGGTCAGGATCTGATCGCCAGCGCCGACGCGATCGAGGGCGCGACCCGGCGGTGCCTGGAGGTCGCGGCGGGGCTCGGCGCCAAGTCGATCGCGCTTCCCGCGTTCGGCGCCGAAGTCGGCGGCTTTCCGATCGCGGAGTGTGCGCGCCGGATGGTCGCGGTGACGCGGCGGTACGCCCCAACGGAACTCGATCGCATCATTTTCGTGGTTCGCGGTGGCGAGGCGCGTCAGGCGTTCGAGCGCGCGCTGCACCCGTCGCAAGCCGGGGAGGACGTCGCCCGCGTTCAGGACGTCTCAAGCCGAAAGGGTCCGTGGTGCCAGGAGCGCAGCTTAGACGGGCACGATCTGGCGCTCCACATCGACGACCCAGACCCGCCGTGACGCTCGAGGTGGGGGGATCGTCCACCGCGCGCTGACGTTAGGCGAGCCGCACGTTCATGGAGGCAGGAGGTCAAACGTCGCATTCACCCGCGCTTCGAATTCGAGGCTGCCGGGCTCGTACGTCTGCGCCGCTCCTTCTTCTGCCGCAGCATCCATGCGCATCTTCAGCATCGGCACGGGCGGCGGCGGGGTGGCGTCACCGGCGGTGAGTTCCCTCGGTGTCCCGAGTCTCATGCCCAGGGTTTCGGCGACGGCGCGGGCATTGGCTTCGGCGTCCTTGGCTGCCGCCGCGAGGGCCTGGCGATTGAGCTCGCGGCGCTTGGAGCTGTCGAGCACGGGCGGCGACACGATGTTGACTCCCGCACTCACCGCCCCCTCGATCAGTGCGCCCAACTTGTCCAACTCCACGATCTCCACCTCGAGCGTTCGCTGCACCATGTAGCCGGTCAAGATCTGCTTCCCGGTCTGCTGCTCCCAGCGGTACTCCGGATTGATGGTCACGCCGGTGGTGCGGATTTTTTGCGGATCGATTCGGAGTTTCCTCGTCAGTACCAGAAACCGTTCGGTCACCGCGACGGCTGCGTCCCGGGCTTTATCCATCGCGAGGTCGGACTTCTGGACCGTGAGCGTCACTCGTGCTTTATCCGGTTCGCCGGTCGCGGTCCCCGTTCCGGCCACGGTGACGGTGCGAGGTCGTTCCTGAGCGTAGGCGCAGGGGATCGAACAGATCAGGCAGGCGGCAAGGGCAGTCAAGCGAATGTGCACAGGACAACCTCCATACTTGTGAGCCAGCGAGATTCTAGCCGAGCGATGCTGCTTCCCGCATGCTTTTACAATCAGCGCTTCCACTTCGCGCGCTACCCCGTTGCGGGGCGTGGAGCAGGGGCAGAAACGCCGGCGGCGATCGAGGCTGCCAAGACTCATCGATTGGCACACGCAAGGGCTTGCTTTCCTCGGGCAGCTGCTGGCATTCACCCCGCACTTGTTTGCGTGCAAGAAAGAAGGCCTCAGGTCGTACGGTGCGCTGGTCGCCGCCGCCGTGGTGGTTCCTTTCCGAGCAGTGCAGCGATTCCTCATCGAAGAAGATCATCTGGTTGGGGCACTCAAATGTGATTGACAGGATGAGTCGTTCGATCCGGGCGTTCAAGTCGGGAGAGGGTGCCGGGAGTCGAACGGGTTCCGTCGACCCACGCGGTCGTAGCACGCGCGCTTCGCCCTGCGTATGATGACCGGCCGGTTCCGAATTCCCGAAGATGGAGTACGCATGGATCGCGTCATTGCGGCCGCGACTTTCGCCGTCGGTGTGCTCGTGGGCATGTTGGTGTGTTTGGAGATCGGGCGCCGGCTGGGACTCCGCCGGATCGCCCGGGACCCTCAGCGGGCCATGGCGGGCATCGGAGCGGTCGAGGGTGCCGTTTTCGGTCTGTACGGACTGCTGCTCGCTTTCACCTTCTCCGGAGCGCCCGCAAGGCTCGATACCCGGCGGCAGCTCATCGCCGAGGAGGCCAATAGCATTGGCACCGCATACCTGCGGCTCGACCTGTTGCCCGCCGATTCCCAACCCGCGCTTCGTGCGGCGTTTCGTGAATATCTGGACTCGCGCCTGGGGGTCTATCGGAAACTCCCCGATCTCGAAGCGGCCAAAGCCGAGCTAGCCCGGTCTGGGCGAATCCAGAGCGAGATCTGGGCCGCTGCGCTGGCCGCCACTCGCGCGCCCGATGGCCACCCCGATGCGGCGAAGTTGCTCGTGCCTGCACTGAACGCGATGATTGATATCACCACCACGCGGATGATGGCCGCCCGAATCCATCCGCCGCCGATCATCTTCGCGCTACTGTTCCTGCTGGCGCTCGTGTGTTCCGTGCTGGCCGGTTTCGGTATGGCCGAGGGCAAACATCGGAGTTGGCTGCACATCGTCGTCTTTGCCGTCGTCACCGTGGTCTCGGTCTATGTGATCCTCGAGATCGAGTACCCTCGGACGGGGTTCATCCGTATGGACGCGTATGATCAGGTGCTGGCCGATCTACAGTTGCAAATGCGGTGATGCTGGGGCCCAAGATCATGGCCCAAGCGATCACGCCGCCAAGCCGACGACAAGACCGACGAGTGGATCTCGGCCGACTACTTCGGCTACGTGGAGTACCTGGACGCCGAGATCGAAGGAGCTACGTCCGCTGGTCGGACCGAAGAACATCGTCCACCACGGGGACGACTTCGTCGTCCTCAACATCGCGCGACCGTCGTTCGGATTTGTGGAGTGGACGGGCCCGCAGCGTTCGGGATCGAGTTCCGTTGTTCTGCGCGTCGACCAGGAAGGGTCGGTATTCCTAAGCCAGGTGTCTGGCTTGGCGTCGAAGGCCTGAGGTCCGGATCCGCGGTGGTGCGGCGGCGGCGTCGGGTGCGACGTAAGGACGCAAGAAGGCCGGTCGATTGGATCGACCGCCACGCTGATAGTCTCGCAACAGCACCGGTGCAACCGCACACGGATCGAATTCAAGTTCTCGGGTCAAGAACGTGAACAGGAACTCCGCCAAATTCCCCAGGGCGATCCCGTGGGTCCTGCCGGACGCGGCGTAGAGCCAATCGCTCCAGCGCATGAGACTCGTAAACGGTTGAGTGTTCCGTTCCCAGAGCAACGGACAGCTGTCGATGAAATTGCCGCTGTTTCCGACCAGGTCCCAGTATCGCGCGAACCGTCGTAACCGTTGCATCGACTGAAAATCGATTAACTTATTCTGCAGGATCTCGTAAGGCGGATGCTCACTGTAGATCATTTGCCACTCGGCATCGTGTCGGACGATCGAGGTTCCGCGCAAGCGTTTGAGCATCCCAACCTGGATCTCCTGCGGGCGAAGCGCGAGGAGTCGGTCGAAGCCAAGGCCGAAGCTGTCCCACGATTCTCCGGGCAGCCCGACGATCAAGTCGGCGTGTACGTGCACGCCCGTGTGCTCACGGAGAAAGCGAAAATTATCCGCGAGCTTCTCCGGATCTTGACGTCGGCGGATGAGACGGGACACCTCTTCGTTGAAGCTCTGAACGCCCACCTCGAACTGAAGCGCTCCCGGCGGGAATCTTGCGATCAACTCCCTCAAGCCGACGGGTAATCGGTCCGGAATCATCTCGAAGTGTAGAAACAGGTCGGGGCGATGGCGAGCGAGGAAGAACTCCAAGATTTCTGCGCTGACCTTCGAGTTGAGATTGAACGTGCGATCGACGAATTTGAACCGCCGAACGCCTCGGTCGAGCAGCCGCTCGAAGCTCGAGAGCAAGCGCTCCAACGGGAACTGCCGCACGGGGAGATCCAAGGACGATAGGCAGAACTCGCACGTGAATGGGCAACCGCGCGACGCTTCGACATAGACGATCCGCTGCGCGACATCACGGTCGTCATAGAGGTCATAGGGCAGGGTGAGGCTGTTCAGATCCGGCAATTCGGCCGGAATGATCTGCTGGGACCGTCGCTCTCCGCGAAGCAGTTCGACGCAGAGCGTCGCAAACTCGAGGTCGGCTTCGCCAGAGATGACATAGTCGGCGGACTGGCAGAGAGTCTGCTGCGCCGTTTCAAAGCTGACTTCCGGTCCGCCGAGTACGACGGGGAGTTCCGGGCGCACACGTTTGAGCATGCTGACGACTTCGGTGGCTAATTGAACATTCCAAATGTAGACCCCGATTCCGATGATCCTCGGCCGGCAGGCGAGCAGCGCTTCGACGATCTCCGTGGCGCGCTGGTTGATCTCGAACTCGAGCAGGCAGGCACGGGGGCGCAACGGGCCGAGATTCGCCAGGACGTAGCGTGAACCGAAGGATGCGTGAGCGTACTTGGCGTTGAGCGCGACCAGGACGATATCGGCCATGATCGGGCTATTCAAGCACAGTTCGCGCTGCGGCCAATTCGGTTGCGATGGCGACTCGCGTCGCAGCGATCGCGTCGATGACCGGACCGCTGGTGAAGGCGGGCACGGGTGAATCGTGCCCCCAGCGCGCAGATCGCTGGAAGACGGCGACGTTGTCCCAGGCGATGTACTCGGGCGGCAACGGATCGTCGAACCCGTATCGGGCAGGATTTGCGTTGACCGATCGAACGAACTCGGCCGAGACAACGCGGTCCGGGTCCCAGTACTGCGTGACCCGCTGATCCCGGATCAAACCGAGGACCGTCGAAAGCGGCGCTGCGATGTCGCTCAATAACACAGGCTCCCAGTCGACCTGAACGCGCAGGTCGGCTTCCGGAAACTCGGCGAGCAATGAGTCGAGTGCGGAGGCCCCCCGCACACAGACAGGTCACGTCGGCGAAAACATGGCGACGACGCGGACCTGGCCGTCTGCGGCGTTGAACGCGGCTCGGAAATCAGCAAGGGAGTCGGACCGAAGCGTCGCCAGCGGGGACTGGCCGTATGGGACGTGACGCGGCGCGAGTTTCAACCAGGCCAAGGTCAGTCCGGCGACGACGACGACCGCAACTGCGAGAATAGCGATCGACCTGCGCGTGGACCGGGTCGTCACCAGCGGTTGACCAAGTGTGAATGACTCCCGATCAAGAACACCCACAGGGGTCTCGCGTCTCTTGTTCTGCGTTACTGAGGTTAGCTGGGTGCCTTGACCGGAACCTTTGCGGCCGCCGGTCCGAACGAACGCGTGAACAGATCTTCGATCGCTCTCTTTCCCGTCTCGTTCAGGCTGCGCGTCCCGGTTGCCGAGCAGGCTCGGACGTGGATCAGCGGCGCGCTCGGCTCCCAGCGGTTGTCTTGCCAGGTGAACCAAGCTTCCTTGTCTTGATCGAAAACATGGACCTCGCGGTTGAACAGTTTGGCCAACTCGACGCCCCAGCCGGTTCCACCCTTTACCGTGTCGTCGTCCTGGATCCAACCGATGGCGAACAGTTCGTTCGTGCGCACGACGAGCTGGAACATCGAGTGGATCACGCGCGTCATGTGCGCGCCGGTCGCGAAGCGTCGCCCCATGCGTTGGAACACGAACTCCATGCTGACGCGACCCTTCTCCAACTCCGTGTCGTCGAGCATCAGCACGTTGACCGCGCGCTCCATTTGGTGGCCTTCGAAGGAGAACGTGGTCTCATGCAGACCCCATTTTTCTGCGGCGCGACCGAACTCGGCCTCGGCGCCCTTGTGGCCGCCGTGAAACAGTCGGATCTCTGAACGCTCGATCATGACGCCGCACCCCTTCTGTGGATTCAGCCGGTCCAGGCCGTACACCGACGATCGGGAGGCCACGCGGTTCGTAATTTGCCCCGAAAAGGTATCACTCGTCCCGGTAAGGTGCCTGTCCCATTTGTTCCTCGATCACGGAGGCGTGGGTGGCGAAGCGGTTGCCGGGGTAATCGGCGACGAGGCGGGTCCACGAACGCTTTAGGGCGGACATATCCTTGTTGGCAGCTAGGAAGCCGGCGATGCCCTGCCAGTACAGCGCTTCGGGGTGGATTGCGGTCGCGGTGTCGCGGTCGACGATCTCGTTGAAAGCGGCGAGGGCCTCGGCGAAGTTCCCGGAGTTTTGCTCGGCCATCGCGCGGCAGAAGGCGAGTTCGGCGACGAAGCTCGACGGGGGTAACCAGCCGACCCAGCGCCGCACTTCGCGTCCACGCGAGTCGGCGACGATCAGCGTCGGGCCCCACATCACCCGGCCGCCGGCGCAGGCTTCCTTGAAGTCCGGATGCCGCCCGAGCATGTCGATCGCGAACGGCACGAACCCGTTCTCGATCGTGGCGATGACACTGTCGTGTGGATACGTCACGGCATCCATCCGGCGACAGCCGATTCAGCCAGGGGCGTACAGGTAGGTCAGCAGCAGGCGACCTTCGGTTGCGGCTCTCGCACGGGCCTCACCCAGTGAGCGCAGCCAGTCGATCGTTTCCACGGCTACTCTCCGGTGAACTTTTCGTATTCTTGGAGGAAGCCCATGAACTCGCGCCGATGATCCTCTTCCCCGCCGAGAATTTGGATCACGAGGTCCTGCGTCACGTAATCGAGGCCTTCGCAGAGTTTGATGATCTTGTTGTATTGCTGGACCGCGCACTCCTCGGCTTCGATCACGCCCTTGATCACAGCGACTACGTCGGTCGTGTCCGCGGGCGGTTGCAGGTAGTTCTGGCTCCGCGGCAGGGCGAGTGAGCCGGGAACGATTCCGCCAATCGTCTTGATGCGATTCGCCAGTTGCTGAGCATGCTGCACTTCGGTGAGCACGTCGGCGGCGAGCGCCTTCTTGATCACGTCGGAGCGGACACCGTCCAGGTTGACCGAGGCGGCGATGTAGTTTTGTACGGTTTCGAGCTCCATTGCGTAGGCTTTGGACAACTCATCGATGATCGGTTGGTTTTTCATGCCTCACTTCTATCACTCCCGGCCGCTGGGCTCAACGAGCCCGCTGGTAGCGGACCGCGGCCAGACCGCGAACAACCTGTCGGCCATTCGCGCCGTCTTGGAGGGGGTCCAGCGGAGCGAAGCTTCCGGCTCCAGGGGAACGGGGGTGCACCGGAACCGTGGAGACCCTGGGCCTTCGCGGGCCCGGAAAACACCGGCGCCACCCCCGGCGGCGTCGTCACTGCGCCTTCAGGCCAGTTCGGCGTTCAGGAGTCGTCCAACAATTTCCGTCGATCCCACGCTTGCTCCGAATGCCGGCGGATTCGTCCAGAAAGCCCTGGATTAGGCTTACGAAAGGCCAGATCCCCCCGGGAAGTGCCCCAGCCAAACCTCTACAAGATGTTGACGGAGACGAACCCGCCGCCTAGCCTGAGGGGGTGACTTCTCGAAGCGCTCGACACCCCATCGCAGTGGTCACCCGCCAGACGGGACTCCGGGCAGACGTCATCCGGGCCTGGGAACGCCGGTACCGGGTGATCGAACCGCATCGCACGCCCACCAACCGCAGGCTCTACTCGGACGTGGAGATCCTGAGGCTCAAATTGATCCGGCAGGCGATCCAATCGGGGTGGCAGATTAGCCAGGTCGCCGGACTCGCCGACGACGAGATTCGTGGGCTTCTGGCTCAGCCCGGGGTGGCGAACCCGCAGCGGGGGCAGGGTCGCCCCGTATCCGAACAGGATCCCGTCGAGCGATTCATCGACATGTCGCTCCAGGCGATCGCCGATCTCGATGGGGATCGACTGCAACAGCAGCTCGAGGCCGCATCGCTGGAGTTCGGGCGGGTCGCGTTGCTCGACCGATTTCTCGGCCCGCTGATGGAGCGCGTCGGGGATTCGTATGCCACCGGCCGAATTCGCAGCGCGCACGAGCATCTGGCGACCCACGCCTTGCGTGCGTTTCTTGACGGATTGCGTCCGGCGTTCGTCGCCTCCGAATCGGCGTCGTCAATCCTGGTCACGACGCCCACCCACCAGTATCACGAGCTCGCCGCGATGCTCGTCGCGGCGATCGCGCGCTGCGAAGGGTGGCGGACGGCCTATCTGGGCCCGAATTTGCCGGCCGAAGAGATCGCGGCCGCCGTTCGGCAACTCGGCGTGCAGGTCTTGGCGCTCAGCATCACCTTTCCCGACGATGACGCGCAGGTCGCGGAGGAGATCCGCAAGCTCGCTCGGCTCCTGCCGACCCAAGTAGAGTTCGTGGTCGGAGGACGCTCCGCCCCGGCATACGAGGCCGCGCTGGTCGAGGTGGGTGCGACCGTGCTGACCGACATGGCGGCATTTCGGGGCTGGCTCGCGCAGGTCCGAACACCGCTAATGGCGAAGCGTCGCTGAAGTGGTCGAAGGTTTCCAGGCCGAGCACCTCCTGCTGACGGGGGCGACCGGATACGTGGGCGGTCGCCTCCTAACCGCGCTCGAGAGTCGGGGAGTGCGGGTGCGCTGCCTGTCTCGCCGACCCGAACATCTCGTGGCCCGGGTGGCCCCGACGACCGAGGTCGTTGCCGGAGACTGTCTCGACCCGGCGAGCCTGGTTCCGGCTTTCCAGGGCATCGACCTCGCCGTCTATCTCGTCCACTCGCTCGGAACCAGCGGAGACTTTGCACTCAAGGATCGCGCGGCGGCGAAGAACTTCGGGGAGGCCGCTCGCGCCGCCGGCGTGCGCAACATTCTCTACCTTGGCGGTCTCGGAGACCGCGGTCAAGCGCTCTCGGAGCATCTCGAGAGTCGATTTGAGACCGGCGATCAATTGCGAGCGTGCGGCGTTCCGGTGACTGAGTTCCGCGCGTCGATCATCCTCGGCTCGGGTAGTCTTTCTTTCGAGATGATCCGCGCGCTCGTCGAGCGTCTTCCCGTAATGATCTGCCCGCGATGGGTCGATCGGACAGCCCAACCGATCCACATCCAAGACGTGATCGAATACCTGTTGGCAGCGATCGACTCTCCTGACGCCTCGAGCCGGATCTACGAGATCGGCGGATCGGAAATCGTCTCCTACCGCGAGATCATGCTGGAATATGCCAAGGCGCGCGGGCTGTCGCGCTGGATGATCTCGGTCCCGTTCTTGACGCCCTATCTTTCGAGTCTCTGGCTCGGCCTGACGACCCCGCTATACGCCCGTGTGGGCCGGAAACTGATCGAGAGCATCCGTAACGCGACCGTTGTGCAAGACCCGGTGGCGCTTTCGCGTTTCGCCGTACGTCCTGTGGGCTTGGTCGAGGCGATCCAGCGCGCGATCCGCAACGAGGATCACGAGTTTGCGGCCACGCGCTGGACCGATGCGATCTCCTCGGTGGGCGAGAGACGTAGCTGGGGCGGCGTTAAATTCGGCACGCGCCTGGTCGTTTCTCGATCGGTGCGCGTCGCGGTCCCGCCCGCCGTCGCGTTCGTCCCGATCCGTCAGATCGGCGGGAACCGCGGTTGGTACCACGCGAACCTACTCTGGAGGCTTCGCGGCGCGATCGATCTCTATTTCGGTGGGGCCGGAATGCGCCGCGGGCGACGCGACCCTGACCGCCTCGTGGTTGGCGATACGCTGGATTGCTGGCGGGTCGAGCGATTCGAGCCGGACCGGCTGCTACGCCTGGCCGCCGAGATGAAGTTGCCCGGGCGCGCGTGGCTCGAGTTCGAGGTCAAGCCGGTCGACGGCGCGTCCGAGATCCACCAAACCGCGGTCTTCGATCCCGTGGGCCTGTTCGGGCAGCTTTACTGGTACGGCGTCTATCCGCTACATAGCATCGTTTTTCGCGGGATGCTCCGCGCGATCGCGGCTCGCGTCTCCGCTGATCCGACGGGCACCGGAGCCGCGACGGCCGGTCCCAATCTGCCGCCGAACGCTGCGATCAGTCGCAGCAATCCGCGATCGCTCTGACCAGGCCAACGCACCCGTACGCCGACCCCGTTCCCCAGGGCCTCGGCCTCGATCCCCTCGAGGTCCTCGAGCCGGTTCCACAAGCGCACCAGATCGAGGAACTCCTGCCGTTGGCCGAAGCTTGGAAATCGAACCACGGGCCAACTCTCGCCTATCGGTCGCGTCGTCGTTCGCATCGTTTGCCTCCTCGCACAACTTAGGATTCACGATGCAGTGTCCTGCTTTCGGCTCGCGATCGTGTGAAGGTTCGGTCAATTGATCGTGAATCAATCGAACGGGCACCCCGCCGACGCTCCCTGCGTATCCAGGCTAGAGTTCGGTTCGCTTGAGCGGTGGCTGAGGGCAGGCGTAACGAGGGGGCGATGAGCGAACAGAAGCCGGACCGGGGTTGTTTGCGTTACGGATGCATCGGCTGCGCATCGTGCCTGCTGCTGCTCGCGGGGCTCGCCGCCGGTTGCGGGATTCTCGCTTGGCGCTATTCGCAACAGCTGCCGAATCTCAAGCCCTATCGGACGGAGCGTCCGCTGGTAACGATGCCGGTGACGGGTACTCCAGTGCGCGTCGTTCTCGACGTGGGGTCGACGAGCTTCAGGATCGCTCCGGCCGCGCCCGGCCAGCCGCTGGCTGTCGAGGCCGATTTCGACCAGAAGCGATTCGTGCTCGAGGAGATCTGGAGCGGGAACCCCGAGCTCGCGCGGACCTACACCTTGCGCTACTCGCGTCGGGGCTTCTTGCCCCGAATCGTCAACCGTGGAAACGAATCCGAGCTCCGCTTGCTACTACCGCGAGACGTGCCCTTGACGATCGTGGGCGATGTCGGGGTTGGCGAGTCGGAACTCGAGCTGGGCGGCCTGAATCTCGTCGATGTCGACATCGATTTCGGAATCGGCGATCACGCGTTGAGTTTCAGCGAGCCGCTGGCGGCGCCGATGCGCGAGCTCGTCCTTAACGGCGGTATCGGCGAGCTGACCGTTTCAGGGTTGGGCCACGCCAGCCCGGAGCAGGTCGAGATCGGGCACTCCCTGGGCGAACTCGACGTCGATCTTTCCGGTCGCTGGCAACGCGATACGCAGGTTGAGATCAACGGCGGCATCGGCGAGTGTCATATTCACGTCCCGCAAGAGGTCGGGCTCGACCTGGGCCGAGTCCGGGTCCGGGTCGGCGAGCAGTCGGTGCCCGAGTCGAAGCCTGTCGTGGACGGCCGACCGATCGTGCACCTGTCGGCTTCGTCGACGATGGGCGAACTGAGCATCGACCACCGCTAGGTCGTCGAGGAATCGCTCGAGAGTGTGCCGGTGTGGGCTTGGCTTCGACCTGCGCCGCAAACGGATGGGGAACCGATACGAGGATGCCTTGGGCCAGCCGTTGACCCGATTTTTACTCTCGATTCGGTCGATGTCGGCTATGATTCGACAGATGAAAACACAGACGATCGGGCTTGCGTTCCTGGCGACCTTGGCCACCGCTCTCGGCTGCGGGGAGCCGGCACCAGATTTCCGTCCTCTCGTGCTGGCCGACGGCACGGTCACGGTCAATGACCGCTGCGCCGTCCGAATGACCCCGCTCAATCCGGCGATCGAGCCGCTGTGGGTCAACGACCACCCGGTCGGCTTCTGCTGAACCCCCTGCGCCGAGGTCTTCGTGAAAGACCCTCAGAATTATCTGCCGAAGTTCGTTTCCGACCTGCGATGTCCCGTGTTTCCCGAGCGTCCGGCCGAGCTCAAGCCGGCCATGCGCGTTTGGGTCAACCACGAGAGCTGGTTCGTCTCCGGAAGCGAGGCGCGGCAGAAATTTATCGACGATCCTCTGGCGTGGATCACAACGGTCACCGATCCGGTCGACGAGCTTCGCTTCCGTCCAACCCCGGAGTCTCCGCGCTTCGACTTCCAGGGCCGCCCGTATTTCTTCCGTTCCGCGGCGACGCACGATGCGTTCGTCGGGAACCCGCCACGCTACGCCGAGCCGCGCCGGGCGATGAAGAAACCGATGGCGGGTTGATCCCCTGTAGGGTCAGGCACCGTATTTCTTGATCGCCGCATCGAGCCGCGGCAAGAGCATCAAGATGAACAGGGCCACCGCCCCCGCGATCCCCGATAACAGCAGGAAAAAGCCGACCGGCTTCATCTGTGATTGCAAGCCGCCGAAGAAACCAGAGAAGTTGTTGCCGAATGCGGAGGCCAGAAACCAACCGCCCATCGTCAAGCCGACCAGGCGTTTGGGCGAGAGCTTGGTGACGAGCGACAGCGCCATCGGCGACAGGCACAACTCACCCACGGTCACGATCGCGTAGAAGCCAACGAGCCACCAGAACGAAACCTTGTAGGTGCCGTTCCCCGAGACGGCGCTGCCGAGCACCATGACCAGCAACGCGAGCGTGGTCATCGTCAAACCGACGAAGATCTTCCGCGCGGTACTGAAGTCAATTCCGCTTCGATCCAATCGGCCGAACCCCCAGATGATCAGCGGTGTGAACAACACGACGAACAGGGCGTTGAGCGACTGGAACAGCTCCGAGTTCGCCACGCGCAGATACTCTCCCGGCGGGAGCTGTGCCGGGTCCCGGCCGTGTTTTTCGCGAAAACCGGAGTACAGATCGTCAAAGCCCTCGCGACCGATCAAGAACAGTGGAATTACCCCGCCGTCGATCTCGCGCAGGAAGACCACGTCGCGCTCGGCTTTCGACCCTTCGGGGACCGACACGGTCCGCGTCGTCACGCCGTGGGAATCTGTCGCCGAGCTGACCTTGGCCTCGGGAAACACGCTGACCGCCCAAGCTTTCCAGCGGTCGAGATCGGCCTGCGTCACGCCCGGTCCCGCCTGCATCGTCTGCACCCGAACGCCGGGCGCGAGGCTCGCTTCGAGCGCGGCCAGCGCGGCGCGATCCATCCGTTTCTGGCCGTACATCGAGGAGATGTCGGCCGACTCCACGGCCAGCAGCGAGTCCTTGTTCGGCCGCGCGAGGTCGGGTGAGGCATTCCGGTAATAGTCGGGGAGTGCGTTCTCGGTAAAACTCGCCGGAACCCAGGCCAGCGCCCGATCGGTGGAGAATTTGGCCCAACTCGTCATCGCGCTGCCGTTGAGGTGCAGCACCATGAAAAAGGTTCCGCCGGCGACGTAGATCGGCAGGAGCGCCAGAAGGCCGGGCTTCTCGTCGGATTGCGCTTTCGTGCCCAGTCGAATGAAGAAGATCACGATCGGGATCATGCCGGCAAGAAAGCCGCAGACCGCGGGACGCAAAGGAATGCCCGCGGGTAGGTAGTTCTTGGCCAGGAAGTAGCCCAGCACGCCGGCGCCGAATGCGGGGAGCAGGATCGTGCCGAACATCGAGGCGAAGCTGACGTCTCGGGCGTCGCGCGCTCCTCGGCGGTCGGCCGGTTCCAGGAGTTTCCAGCTCCACAGCAGCACGAGCACGCCGACCGCCATGCCCGCCGCGGCACCGAGGAACACCGCCGACCAGCCCCATGTGTTGCGCAGCGTCGCGGCCAAATAGTTCGCGAAGAACGCGCCGATGTTGATGCCCATGTAAAAGATATTGAAGCCGGAGTCGCGCTTCTTGTCCCCGGCCTCGTAGAGATTGCCGACCATCACCGAGATGTTCGGCTTGAAGAAGCCGTTGCCGATGCACAGGCAGACCAGACCGGAGACGAACGGCACGCGGCCGTAGACGCTCATCAATCCGTAGCCGGCGATGAAGAACAGGCCGCCGAGCAGGACCGAGCGCCGGTAGCCCAGGTAGCGGTCGGCGATCAGTCCGCCCAGATACGGCGTGAAATAAACGAAGGCGAGGTAGAGACCGTAGATCTCGTTGCCCACGACCTGTTTCAGGCCCAGTCCACCGGTCTCGGTGTCGATCGTGTACAGCAGCAAGATGCCGACCATCGTGTAGAAGCCGAGCCGCTCCCACATTTCGATGAAGTAGAGCCGGATCAAGCCCTGGGGGTGACCCTTGCCGGCGACCGCGGCGAGTGATGCGACCACGACGAATGCGATGAGTAGGCCGAGCAGTCCGGTCATGCGGATCCTCCCGTGCCGCCCGACCTCCGGGCGTTAGGCCGCCGAAGGATACCGCGAATCGGGTCAGGCTGGAGAACGCTTCAGGGCGGAGAGCAGCCGCGAGAGCGCGAGACCGGTGGCCACGAGCGGTGGCCCCTCGATCGCGGTCCACCAGAGAGGCAGCCCGGCGTGCAGGTCGATGGCAACAAGGGCCGCGCCGAAGGCGACGTTGCCCCACGCGAGATAGCGAATCAGGGCCGCGTAGCGCCGCACGTCGGTCGAGGCCACGGCCAGGATTCCGCCATGAACGGTGTAAATCCCCGCGACCGAGCGGGTCAGGTAACTGACGAGCGGGGAGGCCGGGAACTCGCCTAGACCAAGCCAGCGATGGGTCGAGGCCATCCACGCCTCGGGCAACAGTGCCGTCGGCGCGGCCAGAAAGAGCAGGCCCGCACCGAGCCGAAGAAGCACGACGAGGCCTCGTTCGGCGGTCGCGGGCGACACGCGCTCAGTCCCGCAGCGACGGCAGCGCTCGGGCGACGAAGAGTACGAGCGCGCAGCCGACAGGGAAGGCGATCTCGTTGACGGCGCGTGTAACGAGTGCCGCGGTTGGCGGGGGTTGAGGCGAGCCGACGAGCGTCAGCGCGAGGATGATCCCGCCGAAAAGGATCCCGACGGCGAGGCCGAAGCTCAGAACCGTGGCCACGCTCGCGCGTCCGCGATTGGCGATCCAGGTGATTCCGACGCCGAGAATCAGGTACTCGATGCCCTTGAGCACGGTCAAGGTCACGGGCGACGGGATTCCTGCCGCACCTCCGTTGATTTGCATCGCTTGATTGACGCTCTTGTGCACGGCCCGCGAGACGTTCAAACCGAGCGGACCGGAAAGGAGCCCCGCGATGCCGACGACCAGGGGTCGGGCCGGGGTCGTCGCCGCGCCGATCGCGAGGCCCGAGCAGACCAGAAACGACCAGGTGATCTTCTGGACGGTATCGGCGATCATCGCGCCCATGCCTGGCACGCTGCCGAAGGCGCTCTGGGTAACGAGGATCAGGATTTCCATTCCGACCCCGAGGGCGATGGAAAGCCAGGCCACGCGGAAGAGTCGCGCTGCAACCTGGGGACCCGCTGTACCAATCATCACGATCCTCCTAGAGTCGAGCCGCATTCTCGCACGGACTCGACAGCCCTCGGGTAGGTTACTGTCCTATGACAGCGGGACAGTCTGACGGCGGAGGGGTCGATGAGCCTGCGGCTTGATCCGCGAAGCGCCGTTCCGCTCTCCGCCCAGGCGGTCGACAGGTTGACGCTCGACGTACCGCAGGGCTCGCTCTAGTTGCTCGGCCTCGTCCTGGCTTTGGCATCACGACCGGAACTGCTGATCCTCCTTCCAGGCGAGAAGATCGCCCTTGTGGACGTCGAGACGACGGAGTTGCGTGTGGTGTTCCCACCGGAAGCACGGAACTGAAAACCAACGATTGACATTGGTAACCCATCGGCGTACGCTCCGGACAGTTCAAAGAGGGGAGCCATGGGTCGTCGATGGATCGCAATGTTTTGCTGCTGGATTCTCGTCACCGCGTGCGGGATCGCCCTAGCCCAAGAGCCCGACCCCGATGTCTTGCTCGACGGGGCACCCGCATCGCCCTCGGGGCTAACGGCCTGCGATGTCCAGGTCGGCGCCGGCATGGGATCCGGGGCGCCGGGCACTGGGGGGCGCGCGGTGGCGCTCCTGTTGGCAAACACGAGTGCCGTGGCGTCGCTGGCGTTCGACCTCACGGACACTCCGGACCTTCTCGTCGCCACCGGTTGTACTGCGCTGGTGCCGGATTTCATCTGCACGTTCGTCGAATCCGCGGGGCGTGTCGAGATCGAGATGACCTCGCTGACGTTGGCGTCGATCGCCGTCAATGTCGTCGCGCGACCGATTGCAGAATTGCTCTATTCGGTTGCGGCAGGCGCGCCGTCGGGGACGATCGCGCTCGAGGCGTTGGACGCGGTCGTCGTGGACGAGTTCAGTCAGGCTTGCGCAGCGAGCGCGATCGCGGGAAGTTTCCTCGTCACCCGCTGCGGTGACGGAATTGTCGATGAGGGCGAGACCTGCGACGACGGCAACGAAGCCAACGGCGACTGTTGTTCGTCGGCCTGTCAGGTTGAGGCGTGCGACGACGGCAGCGCGTGTACCGCGGACTCGTGTGTGCCGGGTTCAGGGTGCGTTTTCGATCCGGCGCCGTTCAATGGGACGGCCTGCGGTGACCCGACCTCCGTGCCCTGCAACAATTCCGACATCTGCTTTGCGGGCGTCTGCGAGCCCGGATTGTCCCCTGTAGGCACGCCGTGTTTCGACCCCTTCGCTTCGGCGTGCAACGCCCCCGACTCTTGCGATGGATTCGGAGCCTGTAATCCGAACCTTGCTCCGGCGGGGAGCCCCTGCGGCGATTCGACGTCGAACGCCTGCAATGCGCCGGACGCCTGCAATGGGTCCGGCGCGTGTCTGGCGTTGCATGCACCGGCAGGGACGCCTTGTGACGATCCTGCTGCGTTCTGCCAAACGGGCGAGATTTGCAACGGGCTGGGGATGTGCGCGGGGGGCTCTAATTCCAGCAATTGCTCCGATGGGATCGCGTGTACGATCGACGGTTGCGACGAGGTCGCGGATCAGTGCACGTACACTCCCACCGATGAATTGTGCAGCGACGGGTTGCTTTGCTCGGGAACAGAGACTTGCGATGCGCAACTGGGGTGTAAGGCCGGAACACCGGTCGACTGTCCGTCGGATGCCATCGCTTGTACGCTCGACGCGTGCGTCGAGTCGACCGGGTTGTGTGGTCACGTTCCGCAGAACGCGCCATGTAGCGACGGACTGTTCTGTAACGGCTCGGAGGTCTGTGACCCCGGCGTCGGGTGCATCAAGGGTCGACCGCCCTGTCCGCGGAGAGAGTGCTTCGAATCCAACAATTCCTGTGAGGGGCCTCTTCCAGGCAACGACAATTGCCGAACCGGAGAACCGGTCGCGATCGGTTCGCTGACGCCAGGAACGACGGTGGGAGCCACCGCGGACCAGGCACCGACCTGCGGCACGTCGAATACCTCGCCGGGGGTGTGGTACGCGGTCGTCGGCAACGGCAATACACTAACGGCCTCGACCTGTGAGACCGTAGGGACCCCGCCTGGCTCGGCGAGCTATGACACCAAGATCAGCGTGTATTGCCTGGATTGTGAGTTTCCGACCTGCATCGGCGGCAACGATGACGTGGCCGGCTGTAGTTTTCACTCGGCGGTCAGCTGGTGCTCGCAGGCCGGCGCAACGTACAGAGTGCTCGTGCACGGCTTCGGAACCGCGACGGGCGCGTTCAATTTGAGCGTGTCGTCCGGCCCGACGAGCTGCAACCAAGCGATCCCCTGCCTGCCGCCGTCACCAGTCGGGGCGTGTTGTCTGACGAGCGAGTGTCCGTACTCGCAGGGCGAGCAACCGATCAGCTGCCTGGACAACGTGTCGCCCGATGAATGCGCCGCGGCGGGCGGAGTCTACCAAGGCAACGACACGAATTGCATCGTGACCGTGAACCAGATCGATGCCGTCGTGTTTCCCGTTGTCGCGATCCCGTCGTCCTCTCCAGCGGGAGTCAATTCGACGATCACGATCCCGCAATCGGGAACGATCGCCGACCTGAACGTGGACATCGGCATCAGTCACACTTGGGTCTCGGACTTGATCATTACGCTCACGAGTCCGACCGGGCAGTCCCAAGTGATCTGGAATCAGGCCTGCGATTCGACGAACAACATCAACGCGACGGCGGACGACGAGGGGACGACCACCGCCTGCGCTCCGATCAACGCCGGGCCGAGTGACAGCGTTTTTTTTTCGCCGGTCCAGACCGGTGACGGGCCACTGTCGGTCTTTGATGGTCAAGAATTCCAAGGGACCTGGACACTTAACGTTTCCAACTACATCAGCCCCAAGATAGGCTTCCTGAATCGATGGTCCCTGCACATCATCGAAGGCGCCGGGATCTGCGCCGACGTGGGCTGCCCTATCCCCGGCGACGTGGGCGGCAACTGCGACGAGGATGACGACGAAGACGAGAATGGCGACGCCCGCTTCCTGATCGAGACCGCAACGGAACCGTCGGGCACGACCCCCCAGGAACTGGACGGTCGATAAACGGTGCCTGTCACCTTTTTTTCAGCTCGGACGTTTTCGCGCGCAGTTGACGAGTAGAACGAGTCCGAGCCACAGACCTAGTGCGGCCAGCGGCCACGCGACCAGGCGCGGTAGGAACACGCCCGTTGCGGCAAGGGCGACGAGCGCGATCCCGCTTTCGACCATCAGCCAGCGCTCGGCCGGGCCGTGGACGCGGCGCGCGGTCAACACCGATCCGATCGCGTTGCCCACCCGCAGCGCTCCGGCGGCCGCGCGCGTTCCGCTGCCTCCGGCCCGGCGGGTCCGACCCGCATGGCGCGGCGCCGCGGGCCGTACGCGGGCCCAACGCCGCAGCACGATCTCGGTCGAGTTTTCCAGATCGGCCTCGAACATCTGCTCCATTTGACGCCCGAACGCTTCGTTCTCGACGAACAGGTCAAGTTCGCGGTTGCCGACCCAACTGGCCAGGTTGAGGTTCGTCGACCCGACGCGGGACCAGCGCGCGTCGGCGACGGCGGTCTTCGCGTGCAGCATCGGGCCGTTCCACTCGAACACGCGGATCCCGGCGTCCAGGAGCGCCCGGTAGCCGGCGCGGGAGATCGTCTGCATCAGCGGCAGATCGCTCCCGGGCCCCGGAACGAGCAATCGCACATCGACGCCGTCCCGCGCCGCGGACCTCAGCGCTTGAACGAACAACGACGTCCCGGCAAAGTACGCATCGGTCAGCCACAGGGTTCGCGTCGCAGCGGAGGCCACCAACGGATCGAGCCGATATAGGTTGGCGCTCCCCGGTGTCGAGGCCACGACGCGTACATTCATCTCGCCATCGGCGGGCGGCGCGTCGGAGTCCACGGGCCGTTCGGACGCTGGGAGCGGATCACCGATCGCGGCCCAAGTGTCGGCGAACGCGCGGGCGACCTCGATCACGGCGGGTCCGGTAATCTCGACCCCCGTGTCGCGCCACGCGCGCTGACCCTTCTCGGGATTCCCCTCCCACGCCTTGCCCACGCAAAGCCCGGTCACGAAGGCGATCCGGTGATCGACCACGACGCACTTGCGATGGTCCCGCGCGATCCAACCCAGCGGCTGGCTCGCCCGCGGCGGGTTGTAGCAGCGGACCTCCACGCCCCCGTCGCGCAAACGCCGCCAGAAGCGTGACCGCGCGCGCCCCAGGCAGCCGACCCAGTCGTAGACCAGGCGTACCGGGACGCCCTCCCCGGCCTTGGCGATCAACGCGTCGGCAAAGCGCTCGCCGACCCGATCGGCGCAGATGATGTAATTCTCGAAGTGGACCGACTCGCGCGCGGAAGCGATCGCGGCAAGCCATGCCGGGTAGTTTTCGGCCGCGTCCCGCAGCAAGCGAACGGTGTTGCCGCGGATCAGCGGTGCCCCGGCCGTCCGCGCAAAGACGCGCTCGCCCAGGCTCGTCGTCGTTGAATCGTCGAACACTGGCGGTCATGATCGCCGGACTGCGGTGAGCGGGTCAAGTCGCGCCGTTCGCAACAAAAAAGGGCGCCTCGTGAGAGGCGCCCTAAGTCTCGGTGTTTAAGTCCGAGCAGGCTTAGTAGCGGTTGAAACCGCCGCCGCCGCCACCGCCACGTCCGCCGCCGCCGCCGCCGGACGAACGCTCCTTGGCCTCGTTAACGGTCAGGGGTCGCCCATCGAGCGAATGACCGTTCAACTCGGCAATTGCGAGCCTGGCGTGCTCGGAGTTGCCCATCTCCACAAAACCGAATCCGCGCGGCTGTCCCGTCTCGCGGTCGGTGATCAGCTTGACCTCGGTCACTTCGCGGTTGCCTTGCGCGAATAGCTGACGGATCTGGTTCTCATCTGCGCTGAAGGGCAGATTACCGACATACAATCGACTTCCCATCTTCTCGATCCTCTTCTCTTCCCCGAATCCGGGGAGCACTTCCGGGCCCCGCTCGCTCGCCCACTCGATTGGGCTTCACACATACCCCCGGGCCTCTCGACCCCTGGCAGTCCACGCTCTGTTTCATGACGAGAGAATGGGAACAAGGCCTGGCGCCACGATACACGAGGACCCCCTCCGTGACAAGCCGCCCGGATCAATCCGAGGCCGGAGCGCCCTCCGGGCGGAGCACGCCCTGTACGAATCGCCCAGTGTCCAGGTATCGGCGCGCCGTGTCGCGGACCCGACCAATCGGCCGTATTCCAGGATATTTCGCAGGTCCATGCCGTAACGTTCGTGGTATTCGAGTTGGCCGGCCCAGAACGAATTGCGCTCAAGCGCGGTCTCGCGTTCCCGAAGCTCGATCTCGCGCACCTTGGCCACGTTGGCCTCGGCCGGACCGTCGGCCTTGACCGACTCGATTTCCCGGAACACGGCCGCCACGAGTTCCCCGACGCGCGCGGGGTCGCAGCCAAAGGAAACGTTGACGTTGTAGCGTTCCCGCGGTTCTCGGGAGATCCCGCCGTCGACGGCCACGCCGTAGACTCCGCCCATGTCTTCGCGCAGGACCTCACGTAAGCGAATGCGCAGCACGTCCGCCGTCGATTCGAGCAGATGATCGGCGAGTTCGCTCCAAGGTGCTTCACCGTGAAAGGTGATCTGGACCTGGCTCTTCGGCTCGATTCCGCGTCGGACTTCGAAACGCGCCGTCTCGCGTGGGTAGTCGATCCCGATGTCGCGCCAGGACTCTTTTCGTCCTCCACCCGGCAGGCCGCCGATCCACTTTTCGACCTGTGGACGGATCGCCTCCGGGTCGAAATTACCGACAATCGTGAACTGGAAATCCGATAGGTCCGCGAAACGGTCCCGGTAGAACGCCAGGGCTTGGTCCACGTCGATCTCGGGAAGCCGCTCGAGCGTCAGCGGTCGTCGCCGGGGGTGATCCAGGGTCAGTACTTCGGTATATCGCCGATTGAACCACCAATTCGGTGACGCCTGCTGGTTCTGGAGCGAACCCTCGGTGCGTTTGACGTACGCTTGCCAGGCCTCGTCGTCCTTGCGTGCCCCGGTGGTCCGCAGGTAGATCAATTGCAACATCGTTTCGAGGTCTCGAGGCGAC
>JANNRU010000095.1:0-1856 GCA_031401755.1 Acidobacteriota bacterium
GTCCTCATTCGGCGCCGTGTCGTCGCTTCTGACGGCGGTACGGCGCAGTCATCCTGGCTTCGCTCCCGTCTGCCAAGACGACTTGCAGGTCGATATGGAACGTCTTCGAGTGTTCCGAAGGGGCTCGATAGAACAACAAGCCCTCCACTCGAGCACCGGCATCGATCCAGCGTGAGTTCTCGAAGATCGCCGGACGAGCACGTTCCCAGGCCTGGGGTAGCTCGCCGCCGGCCAGTCGCAGTGCCGCGCCGAACCGATCGAGGCCGACGATTGACTGGATGTCGCGCCCTTTCCCGACGAGCCACCAGCGCTCCGGGTGGACCAGCAGCGGATTCTGGGATCGGTTTTCGATTTCGACGACGAAGCTGACCCAATCGGTCTCCGGTGTACCGGGGCTGCCGGTAGGATCGATCGGCGTACCGGTCAACAACTCGATGTAGTCCAGCCGCTCCGTCCGATCGACCTGGCGCAGGCGCAGCACGACCTGAGGGTGCCCCAGGACCCAGGTCGTCCCGACCAATCGCGCATTCGTTGCCGCGGCAGGGTCGGGTAGGTACAGACCAGAAGCCAGTGCGGGAGCGGCGACGATCGCGAACAGCACGCAAGTCATCGCATGGCTAGGCGCGTGGGGCAGCGGCGTCCCGACCGACATGCGCTGACGATAGCACGTGCTCCGCGTGATAGCCTTCGCCCGGAGTCGCGCATGACACGCACCAGGCTCGCGATACTAGGCGTCGTCTCGGCGGTCGCCCTCTACGCGGGATTTCGACTGTTCTGGTTTCTCACCGATGATGCGTACATCGCGTTTCGTTACGTGTCCAATCGTCACCTCGGCTTCGGATACGTCTGGAACCCGCCACCGTTCCTGCCCGTCGAGGGCTATACGAGTTTTCTCTGGATCGCAATTCTGGATCTATTCTGGACGGTCACCGGGATCGCGCCGCCGGAGAGCGCCAATTGGATCTCGCTGGCCTTCGGCGCCGCGACTCTCGTCATGGTCGGCCGCCACGTTGTGCGCATGCCGTTGCCGCGACCCTTGGCGTCCTTCCGGTTCACGCTACTCGTGCTCGTGATCGTGGCAATCGTGACCAATCGCACGTTTCTCGCCTGGCTCAGCTCGGGACTAGAGACCGCGCTTTTCAATTTTGCGATCGTGTCCTGGGTCTTCATCGCGCTCGAGCTCGACCGCAACGCACGGCCGGCGGTGACGACCTGGCTGGCTCTCGCCGCGGCCGCCGCCGCGCTGACCCGCCCCGACGGCTATCTCGCGGTGGTCGCGACGTTGGCGCTGGTACTCTGGCAAGCCTCGTGTTCCGCGGAGAATGCGGCCCGCCTCTCTTGGCTCGCAATTGCGCGGGCGTGGCCGCTGACGTTGGTCGTGCTCCACGTTCTCTGGCGTCGATGGTTCTATGGCGAGTGGCTTCCCAACACGTACTACGCGAAATTCACCTCGCCTTGGCCGCAAAGTGGCTGGCGCTATGCCGCTTCGTTCATTCTGGAGTACGGGCTCGTGATCTGGCTCGCGCTGGCGCTGTTGGTGTTGTTTCGGAGGCTCGGCCGTCCGACGGTGAGCCAAACTGTCGCCTGTGGCGTGGTCGGAGGGCACTTTCTCTACTACACGATTCTCATCGGCGGCGATCATTTTGAGTACCGGGTCTACAGCCACCTCATCCCATTGGCGTTCGTCAGCGGCGTTGCGCTCTGCGCAAGGCTCGACCTCCGGCCGCGCATGGCAATCGCGTGCCTTGCGCTGTTCATCGTGGCTTCGTGGCCGATCCCATGGGTCCACTGGGCGACAACGCGCCACCTCAATACTCGCCTGGAGACTCTCCATCTCGTCCGGCCCGTTGCCCGTT
>JANNRU010000096.1:0-7642 GCA_031401755.1 Acidobacteriota bacterium
GGAACGCCGTCCTTCGAAGCAATCGCCGGGGTCCTGGCCGCCGTCGGCTACCTCGAAAGAATTGGGCGGGCCCACGCCCCGCTGGCCAGCGGCAGGCGCGCGGCCCTGCTTGCCGCGTTCGAGGCGATTCGAGTCTACGAGCGCTCGCTGTCGGCCAGATTAGTTGCCGGAATCTCGGGCCTCCCCGGGTACACCTTGCTGGGTCCCAACGATCTCGCTCGGCTCGACGAACGCGTCCCTACTTGCTCGTTCGTCCACCGCCGGTGGCAACCCGCCGAGATCGCCCGGGCCCTGTCCGAGGAGGGAATCGCGGTCTGGCACGGGAACTTCTACGCGATCGAGCTCTCGGAAGCGCTGGGGCTCGAGCCGGGCGGGATGGTGCGAGCGGGAGCACTGCACTACAACACGCCGGCCGAAATCGACGCGTTTCTTGCGGCGCTGTCCCGGATCGGCCAATCGCGAGGATTGACCCGAGGTTGACCTGAAGGGTTCGGCTACCCATCTTTGTCCGAGACCGCATCGACCGGCCGAGGCGGCGACGATTCCGAATGAAGGTGCTGCATGAAACTGGGTGAGTTTCTCGTTCAATCGCGCCGGATCTCGCCGGGGCAACTTACCGAAGCGCTGAGCGCACAGTTGATCTACGGCGGGCACCTGGGCACCTGCATGATCGAGCGCGGCGACATCGACGAACGCACTCTCGGTCAAGCGTTGAGCGTGATCTTCGGCGTCGCCTATGCCGAGCCGGAATCGCTGGAACAGGTGCCGAAATACGCGATCGACCTACTGCCGGTCCGCCTGATCGAGAAGCACACGGTCGTGCCGTTCTGCTTTGAAAACAAGACTCTGCACGTAGCGATGATCGACCCCCGGGATTTGAGTGCGATCGACGAGCTGTCCTTCGCCGCTGGATGTCGGATCGATCCCCGAGTGGCACCGGAGGTCCGGCTGTTCCAGAGCATGGAGCGCTACTACGGAATCCCGCGACGACAGCGCTACGTCCTGTTGTCACGTCAGCTAGACGGTGAGGCCAAGATTGATCTGACGTACGGGCACAGCGGCCTCGACCAACAAGAGACGCTGTCGAGAGGAACCGTACGGGTCGAGGCGATCCCCCGCGTGCAATCGCCCAACATTGCGGCCGATACCGACGCCGAATCACAGGCGCTGGGGTCCCGCTTGGTCGCCGCCGGGCGGCTGGATGAGATCGCCGACGCCTTGATCGATACAATCTGCCACCGCACCGCGAACGTTGTGCTCTTCCGCGTTAAGAGTGGCGCGATCGAGTTTTGGCGTGCCTCTCGCGGTGTTGTACTCCCTGCGGCCTCTCGCGCGCGATTCCCGCTGATCTCGGAGCCTTTTTTTTCGCTACTTCGTGGCGAGGATCACTACCGCGGTGGAATCCCAGACGGAGCGGAATTCCAAAACGTCCATCGAACACTGGGGATCGGCAATCCATTCGAGTTTCTGCTCGCGCCGATCTACGTCGAGGATCGCCTGTTCGGCTTCTTCTACGCCGACGGTGGCGCGACTCCGATCCCGGTACCGACTTCGAGTTGCCGCCGCTGGGTGACAAAGCTCGGAATCGCGCTGCACCTTTTGTTGCTCAAGCGTCGTATTCTCGCCGCCTGATCCTGCGCCCCGAGGCGGCGTGCGATAATGCTTCGCCGATGGCCGTCGTAGCCAAACCCCGCCCCATTCGCGTCGTTCCTGCCACCGCGGACCGCTGGAGCGACATTGAAGATCTCTTCGGTGCCCGCGGCGCGTGTGGTGGCTGCTGGTGCATGACTCCCCGCCTCAGCCGCGCCCAGTACGAGTCACAGAAAGGTGAAGGCAACCGCCGCGCCCTCCGTCAACTCGTCACGGCGGGGCGAGAACCCGGAGTCCTGGGTTATCTGGGGAACGCCGCGATCGGGTGGTGCGCGATCGAGCCGCGCGCATCCTTTACGTCTTTGGCTCGCTCTCGAGTCTTGGCGCCGGTCGACGATCGCGAGGTCTGGTCGATCGTCTGTCTGTTCGTGAGCCGGGAGCATCGCGGGCGCGGCGTATCCCGCGCGCTGATCGCCGGCGCGGTCGCGCATGCCCGCCGAAACGGGGCAAAGACCGTCGAGGCCTACCCGATCGATCCTGGCAAGCCCGACGTTCCCCCGGTCTTCGCCTACACCGGGCTCCTGACGGCCTACTTGAACGAAGGGTTTTGCGAAGTCGAGCGCCGATCCGAAACCCGACCCATTGTGCGAATCGACCTGGAACCGGCGCGGAGGCGCAGAGCCTAGAATCCGCCGGAGTGTCGATCCCGATGCCAAGCCGAGTCTTTCCGGCGGGGCGTCGCAATTGCCGCGACGCTGGCCGGAGTTGCTGCTGCCATCGGGATTCCGTTCCTCCAATCGCGGCAGTTGGGATAGGTAGGCCGTGAGAATCTTCCGAACTCGAACGCCGCGAACTCGCTCGCGGTCACTTTCGCCCGCGTGCTCGGAGCTTTGATCGCGGGCCTGATGGGTGCGACTCGGCGAAGCGGCCTGATACGGATCGGCGCCGGGATGATCGCGCAGTCGGCAACCGGTAAAACGTTCCACCAACTCTGGGCGCCGGAGGGACTACGCGGTAGGGTGACCCGTCTTTACGTCCTGGCGTTTCTGGGAACGGCACCGCTCGGAACGCTGCTCGCCGGGGCCGTGGCTGGACGGGTTTGGCGTGTCACGGATTACCCCGCTGGCCGCAGTCGGTCTCAACTTCAGCGACCTCCACTTGAGGGGCGTGGCGCCGGCGTCGCCGGGGGGCGCACATCCTCGCGTCCGGACTCGGAAAAGCTGCCCGCCGACACTCGTGGACTCTTCGTCGAACCGGCCCCGGCACCGCGAAAGGTCAAGCGAAACTTGATCTTTGCGTCCACAGGGACACCGTCGCGAGTCGCCGGCTCGAATCGCCAGCGTCGAACCGCCATCACCGCCGCCTCTTCGAAGCCGACGTTAGGGCTTGAGCTATCGATGACCTCGACGCTCCCGACGCTCCCATCGCTAAGGACTTCAACGTGCAAGGTCACGGCGCCAGAAAAGCGCGCCTTCAATGCGGCTGGCGGGTATTCCGGGGGGACCTGGGATTCGATGATGATCTCGGGCGGCGCGATCCGCGGATCCGCCGCGTTCAGCTCGGCCTGGGCGGGTCCGGCGAGGAGACTGACGATCGAGGCGGTCAGGGAAAACAGACCCATCAGGGCGATTCGCATGCGACACCCCCGTTTCGCGAACAGCTGCGCGACCACGACCCGACCTTGGCGCAGATGGCGGGCGATGTCAAGCGCTGCCTTCCGTCCCCCGCCCCAATCGGGCGGAGTCGCCTGCGGGACCCCGGCCTCCGGCGGAGCTACTCGCGGACCAGCAACATCGTCGTCGGGTCGAGCGCCAACTGCAACTCGGGAATTCTGGGATTATCGTGGTCCTTGAGGACGTGGACGTGGATCGTCCGTCCCTCGTGGGCCATCTCCAGAATTACGTCGATCGCGGTCTCGAGGTGGGCAACCGGTTCCGGCGCACCTCGATCGTTTCGTGACCGCTCCCGATTTGTGACCGCCGACATCCAAATTTCAGCGTCGACCTGCTGGCCTACGCCCCGGAACGCGACGAGATCAGCCAGCTTCAATTGGTCGAAGTCGCAACCATCGATGATGATCGCGGCAGGCGCGAAATCCCCGTGCTCGCGTAGGAATCCGAGCACCTCGCCCAGCTTTCGCGGCGAGAACTGACCCGCGGGAAACGCGTAGATCCGGCGGTGCCGCTCAACGTCGAGCCGAACGCGCCAGACATCTTCGAGCGCTTGCGCATGCGACAGATCGATAAAAATCTCGTCATAGAAGGCGCGCGCCTTCTCGAGCGGCTGATCCAGGCAAATGTGCAGAACGTTTCGCCCGCGCATCAAGTCGTCCAACGCGATCCCGACGAGAAAGGCGGTCTTGCCAACCCCCTGCCGCGACACAACGACCCCCAGGTTGCCGCGCCCGAGACCACCGTGGATCGAGTTTTCCAGGACGCGCAGCGGGCTGCGCTCGTTGATTTCCTTCCGATGCATCTCGCCTCCCGCCTCAGTCTTCTTCCTTCGTGCCCTGTCCGTAGCGTTTGATCAGCGTCTCCGACGCTTCGCTCGGGACGGGCGCGTACTTCGAGAACTCCATCGTGTATTCGGCCTTGCCTTGGGTTGCGGACCGCAGATCGGTCGAGTAACCGAACATCTCCGCGAGCGGTACGTCCGCCTCGACGCGCACAAAACCTTCCGCCTCGGTGGTTCCGACGATCACTCCCCGCCGCTGCATGACGGTCTTGACGAATGCGCCTTGGAACTCTCCCGGTCCTTCGATCGCGACGCGCATAATCGGTTCGAGGATCTGCGGATGCGCCCGCGAATAGACCTCACGGAACGCGCCCCGCGCCGCAGCCTGGAACGCGTTATCCGAGGAATCGACTGCGTGCGAGGCACCATCGTTGACGGTCACCCGGAAGCCGGTGACCGGGAAGCCGATCAGGCGTCCCTTTTTCATCATCGAACGAAAGCCCTTCTCTACGGCCGAGATAAACTCCGTCGGGATCGCCCCACCCTTGACCTCGTCGACGAACTCGAAGTCGCCGTTCTCCAAGGGATCAACGTATCCGGCGACTCGCCCGTACTGGCCGGATCCGCCGGTCTGCTTGCGGTGGGTGTAGTTGAACTCCGCGCGCCGACTGATCGCCTCGCGATAGGCGACTTGCGGGGCTCCAGTCTCGACCTCTGCACTGTACTCCCGCTTCATCCGTTCGACGTAGACTTCGAGGTGCAACTCGCCCATGCCCGAGATAATCGTTTGGTTCGACTCTTCGTCAATGCGGGCCCTGAATGTCGGATCTTCCTTGGTGAACCGGGCGAGCGCTTTGGCCAGGTTCGCCTCTTGCTTGCGGTCCTTGACCTTAATCGAGAGGTGAATCACAGGCTCGGGTACGTGGATCGCGCTCATGGTCAAACGGCGACCGGAGGTGAACGTGTCACCCGATGCGCAGTCGATGCCAAACAGGGCGACGATATCACCGGCAGAAGCCCGCGTGATCTCTTCCATCTCGTCAGCATGCATGCGGACGAGACGCCCGACGCGGGTTTCACGGCCCGTCCTGGAGTTGACGATCGAGTCGCCCTTGGCGATGCTTCCTTCGTACACTCGGATATAGGTCAGCTGGCCGAAGCGGCCCTCCTCCAACTTGAACGCGAGCGAAAGAAAGGGCCGGGTCGGATCACAGACGACCGCAATTTTTTCTCCGCCGGCATCGAGGTCGATCGCATCGTTGTCGACCTCGGTCGGGTTCGGTAGATACTGAATGACTCCGTCGAGCAATGGCTGGACAGCCTTGTTCTTATAGGCCGAGCCGATCATAACTGGGGTTAGCTTCCGCGCGATCGTTCCGCGCCTGATGGCGTCACGAATCAGTTCCGGTGTAGCCCGGTCTTCGAGAACGGCCTCCATCAATTCGTCGGAGAACATTGACGCCGCATCGAGGAGCACGTGCCGGCGCTCCTCGGCAGCCGCGTGAAGCGAATCCGGAATTGGCTCCCGGCGAATCGTCTCGCCGTTGGCACCATCGAAGTAGATCGCCTGCATCTCGATCAGATCGACGACGCCCTCGAAGTGCCCTTCGAGGCCGATCGGTATCTGCAGCAACACCGCGTTGTGCCCGAGTCGTGCGCGCAGATCCTCCGTCACGCGGAGCGGGTTGGCCCCGGAGCGATCGAGTTTATTGATGAAGGCGATGCGCGGCACTCGGTAGCGCCGCATCTGTCGGTCGACCGTGATCGACTGCGATTGGACACCGGCGACGGCGCAGAGTACCAGAATCGCCCCGTCGAGTACGCGCAGCGAACGCTCGACCTCGATCGTGAAATCCACGTGGCCCGGTGTATCGATGATGTTGACGTGATTCCCGGCCCACTCGCAATGGGTCGCAGCCGAGGCGATCGTGATCCCGCGCTCGCGCTCAAGCTCCATCGAGTCCATCTTGGCGCCGACGCCATCCTTGCCCTTGACGTCGTGCATCACGCGAAGTCGCTGGGTGTAGAAGAGGATGCGCTCGGTCAGGGTGGTCTTCCCCGAGTCGATGTGCGCGCTGATTCCGATGTTTCGCAGATCCTTCACAACGGCGGTCTCCGCAAGGGGCCTGAGTCAAGGCAGCAAAGTATCGAATATAGCAGTCCCCCGGGGGGCATGCGCAAGGTCCCAGCGGCGCCTTTCCGTCCCCGGCGACTGTTGATAGAGTTCCGGCGTTCCCTCGATGAGTATTCCCGAGGCACTACGAGGTTCAGGCGATGCCCGAGTTCATTTATGTCATGAAAAACCTCCGAAAGATGGTCCCCCCGAAACGGGAGATCCTCCGGGGGATTTGGTTGTCTTTTTACCACGGGGCGAAAATCGGGGTCCTTGGCGCCAACGGCTCCGGGAAAAGCAGCCTGCTGCGTATCATGGCCGGGGTCGATCGCGACTTCGACGGTGAGGCCTTTCCCGCCAAGGAGATCAAGGTCGGCTTCCTGCAGCAGGAACCGGGCCTGGACGAGGGCAAGTCGGTTCTCGGAAACGTTGAAGAAGGCGTGGCCGAGATACGGGCGCTGCTGGACCGATTCAACGCCGTCAGCGACCGATTTTCAGAGCCTCTCGAGCCCGCCGAAATGGAACGGCTCCTTGACGAGCAAGCCCGGTTGCAGGACCGCATCGACGCCTGCGGCGCCTGGGAGCTCGACCACAAGCTCGAGGTTGCGATGGACGCCCTGCGCTGTCCGCCACCCGATGCTGCGGTCGGGACACTCTCCGGTGGTGAGAAACGACGCGTTGCGCTGTGCCGCTTGCTCCTGCAACAACCCGACTTGCTGTTGCTCGACGAGCCGACCAATCACCTCGATGCAGAGTCCGTGGCCTGGCTCGAAAGGCACCTGCACGACTACCCGGGGACCGTCGTCGCCGTAACTCACGACCGTTACTTTCTCGACAACGTGGCGGGCTGGATTCTCGAGCTCGATCGCGGCGCCGGCATTCCGTGGGAGGGCAACTACTCCTCTTGGCTCGATCAGAAGCGGCAACGGCTGGACCAAGAGGAAAAGAGCACCGAGGCGCGCAAACGCACGTTGGCCCGCGAGCTCGAATGGGTTCGCATGGCGCCCCGCGCTCGCCAAGCCAAGAGCAAAGCCCGCCTTGCGGCCTACGAGCAGCTACTGAACCAGGACGGGCCGGAACGCGTCGCAGAAATCGAACAGATCTACATCCCTCCGGGCCCGCGCCTGGGTGACGTGGTCATCGAGGCCGACAACGTGGCCAAGGGCTACGGGGACAAACTGCTGTTCGACGAATTGTCATTCAAGATTCCGCCGGCGGGAATCGTTGGAATCATCGGCGCGAACGGCGCTGGCAAATCGACGCTGTTCCGGATGCTCGTCGGGCAGGAGGCACCCGACTCGGGTTCCCTACGGATCGGAGAGACGGTCCGCCTCGCCTATGTCGACCAATCCAGGGATTCACTCCCCCCCGACGCCAGCGTCTGGCAGGCGATCACCGAGGGCCAAGAAACTCTCCAACTGGGCAAGAGAACGGTTCCCTCCCGGGCCTACGTGGCGTCTTTCAACTTTCGCGGCGCCGACCAAC
>JANNRU010000097.1:0-22489 GCA_031401755.1 Acidobacteriota bacterium
GGGAGTCGGTTCTGCCCGCATTGCGGGGCTTCCGCGGGTCCGGCCGTATTCGATCCCACCCGCACGTCGGCGTCCCATCAGGTTTCCGGATCGCCAACGGCCGCCGGCATCTCCGTGTCGGACCCCTCCGATCACAGCCGGTTCCTCCCGGGGGCCATGCTCGGTGGCCGTTACCGGGTCGTCGGTCTGTTGGGCCGCGGGGGGATGGGAGAGGTTTACCGCGCCGACGACCTGAAGCTCGGCCAGGCGTTGGCGCTGAAGTTCCTTCCCGAGAGTGTCGAGAAGGATGCCGGGCGGCTCCAGCGCTTCCTCAACGAAGTCAAGATCGCGCGCCAGATCTCGCACCCGAACGTCTGCCGTGTCTACGACGTGGGCGAGGTGGACGGCCACCACTTCCTGTCGATGGAGTACGTCGACGGCGAGGACCTGGCGAGTCTGCTGCGGCGGATCGGTCGCCTGCCGAAGGACAAGGCGGCGCAGATCTCGCGGCAACTGTGCCTGGGTCTCGCGGCCGCGCACGAGCAGGGGATTCTTCATCGCGACCTCAAGCCTGCGAACGTGATGATCGACGGCCGCGGTCGCGCGAAGATCACCGACTTCGGTCTCGCGGCCCTTGCGGGAACGGTGCGGGCAGACGAAGTCGGCGCGGGGACGCTGCTCTACATGGCGCCGGAGCAGCGAGCGGGAAGGGACGTCTCGGTCCGCAGCGATCTGTACTCGCTCGGCCTCGTGCTGTACGAGCTATTCACGGGGCAGCCGGCGTTCAAGGCCTCGACACTCGCGGAACTGGCGCGCCTCCAGGACCAGAGCACGCCGACGAGCCCGACGAGCCTCGTCGAAAATCTCGACCCGGCGGTGGAGCGGGCGATCCTGCGCTGCCTCGAGAAAGAGCCGAGGGATCGCCCGGTGTCGGCGCTCGCCGTGGCCGCGTCGCTTCCCGGAGGAGACCCGCTCGCGGCGGCACTCGCGGCCGGGGAAACGCCGTCGCCCGAGATGGTCGCCGCCGCCGGCGAGGCGGGCGGCCTGAGGCCGTGGGTCGCATCGGCGCTCTTCGGAGCGTATCTCCTCGGTTTCCTGGCGCTGGTGTTCCTTGGCGGGCGCATCTCGATGCTTGCCAAGATTCCGATGGACAAGCCACCCGATGCCCTCGAGGCGGAGGCCCGGGAGATCTTGGAGAAAGTCGGCCATACGGGTTTCAGGGCCGACAGCGTGCGCGGTTTCAACTGGAATTGGGACCACTACGATCAGGTGAAACGAAACGGCGAAGGTGCGGACCGGTGGGACCGCTTTGCAGCCTCGCGTCCGTCACCGCTCTCCTTCTGGTACCGGCAGAGCCCCCGGCCGCTCTTGGCCTGGGATAGGAAGAACGTGACCGACGCGGATCCGCCGCCGAGGGTTTCCGGCATGGCCTCCGTCTCGCTCGATCCCCGGGGACGCATGCTGGGGTTGGAGATCGTACCGCCCCAGCGCGACGCCGAGCCGAGATCGCCGGCGACGGACGGTGCCGCTGCAGCACCCGATTGGACGTTCCTCTTCGACAGGGCGGGACTGGACGTCTCGAAGTTCGATCCCGTCGACTCGATCTGGAATCTGCCGTTCGACTGCGACGCGCGGTTCGCCTGGACGGGGAGGTACGCGGACCAACCCGACGTCCCGATTCGGGTCGAAGCCGGGACCTGGAGAGGGAAGCCGCATTCGTTCTGGGTTGTCCCGCCCTGGGAGCGACCGACCCTTCAGGAAGAGCGGCCACGAACGGTAGGCGAGCGCGCGGGCACCGTCCTGTTCGTTTCCGTGAGCGGAGTGATCCTGATGATCGGGAGCTTCCTCGCCCGCCGGAACCTGCGGCTGGGTCGGGGAGACCGGCAGGGCGCACTCCGCGTGGCGGCGTTCCTTTTCATTTTGTATCTGGGAGCGAGTCTCGTCTCGTTGCATCACGTTGCGGACTGGAACGAAATCGAGCTTCTGATCGGCGCGACCGCCAACGCGCTCTACTACAGCGGAGTGGTCTGGCTCGTGTACATCGCGCTCGAACCGTACGTCCGGCGCCTGTGGCCCGAGGTTCTCATCTCCTGGAGCAGACTGCTGTCCGGTCGCATCCGCGACCCGCGCGTCGGACGCGATCTTCTCATCGGGGGTGTCGCGGGCATCCTTCTGACTCTTACGGAAGCACTGCGGCTTCTACTACCCGCCTGGTTCGGCGGAACCCCCACGCCCCCGTCCGTCCCGAACCTCGACGTGCTCTCGGGCTTCGGACCCACCGTGGGGCGGCTCCTGCTCTCGTTCGACCTGGCCTTCCCTGTCTTCCTGCTCTTTCTCACTCTGCTGGCGCGCGTGACGCTGAGGAATCAGTGGTTGGCCCTCGGGGCGGTCACGCTCCTCTTTTCAACCTTCGTTTTCCTCGGGAGCTTGAACCCGGTTCTGGACCTCGTGGTTTTCGTCCCGCTCGTCGCCACGCTGCTCTACGTGATGATGCGCTTCGGACTGCTGGCCATGGTGGGGTCGGTCGTCATGTCGCTGGACCTGTCCGCGGCGCCGGTCAGCGCCGCGTCGTGGTACGCGGGAGTGTGGCTGCTGCTGCCGCTCGTCACCATCGCTTTGGCGGCCTTCGCGTTCCACATCTCTCTGGCGGGCCGTCCCCTGTTCGGCGGTGATTTGCTCGGTGGCTCCGCATCCGGGCCGGGCACTGGGCCGTGGAAATAGTGTAAGCGCGTGTCGCGGCGGCGCAGATCGTTTAGCCCACCTTGACCACCGGGCGCACGCTACAGAAACCGCCGTCCAGAGCGATGGTCTGCCCATTGATCCACGAGGCCTGCGACGAGACCAGGAACGCGGCGAGCGCGGCGGCATCCTCGGCCTGGCCGTATCGGCCCAGCGGATACTGCGCCGCCATCGCTTTGCGGCCGAGTTCGCTGGAGACGAATTTCGCGGTGGCTCCGGTATCGAGCAAGCCGGGCGCAATCGCGTTCGCCCGCATGCCGATCGCGGAGAAATCGGCCGCGAGCGCGCGGGTCAACCCTTCCACCGCGCCCTTGGCAGCAGCGATGGCGGCGTGATTAACGATGCCGATGCCGGCCGCGACCGAACTGAACAGCACCAGCGACCCGCCTTCGACAATATCGGCCGCCGCGCGAGCAGCCTGCTGCAGCGCGCCGCTATAGGCCTTGGCGAGAAAGAACGCGGTATCGAGATTGGCGGCGAGGCAGTCACGGTACTGCGTCTCGCTGGTGCGCGCGAGCGGCGCGACCAGCACCGCGCCGGCGCAGTTGACCAAGGCCGCGGGCGGCGCGCCGAAATGCGCGACGGCACGGGCGACTGCGTCGGCCGCGCCCGCTTCGGTCGCGACATTGACGGCGAGAACGAGATCGTCCTCGTGGGCTTGCAGTCGCGCGGGATCGCGCGTCGCCAGCACCAGGCGCGTACCCTGCGTGCGCAGCCGCACCGCCAATGCAGTGGCGACGCCGCCCGAGGCGCCAGCGATCAAACAGGTTTTCGGGTCCGCATTCATGTTGAAACTGGAGTTCCCCCGATTTTGTGGAAACCCCGACAAGACGCATCATGGCCTCGGAAGGGGTTCTGTCCCGATCGGTGTGGAATTCGGTTTGGCGTAGCCTCCGATCGAGTGCGCATCGCAGTCTACACCCTCAAGCGGCCTGAACGTCAGCTCTCGCAACCATCGCCGCGAGTTCCCTGTCGGCGGGGAAAAACAGGTCAGAAGGTCCAGCTGATCCCGACCCGAAGCTCGCGATTGAGCGGCACCCGCTTCTGCGGGACCGCGTCGGCACCGCCATCGGGGAGCGGGTTCACGTCGAAGTCATCGATGCAGCAGACGTTGTCTCGATTGGCGAGATTGATCACGGTTGCGTACGCGTCGAGCCGGCCGCGGCCGATCGTCCAACCGCGATCGACGCGGAAATCGAATCGCAACTCGAACGGCAAGCGCTCGCTGTTCCGTGAACCCGCGACGACCTCAAAGCCCATGGCGCCGCCGGCCAAGACCATCTCCTCGGCCGTCACCGGAGTCGTTGGACGCCCCGATCGGTAGCGCCCGGTGAGCCCCAGTCCCCACCGACCGAGTTCGATGCCGACGCCGGTCCCCAGATCGTGCCGCTGATCGGAGCTGCGCGCCTCGTAACGTCCGTCGATCCGGTCTTCCGCACGAGCGCGCGCGTAGCTCGCCCACCAAGCCGGACCTTCGGCCGCGTCGCCGCTGTCCACCCGCATCTCGAAACCCCGGGCCCGCGCATCGTCCGGCGCGACGAGCACCCGATACGCCGATACCTCCGGAAACAGCGACAGGGACTGGAACAGATTCTCGTAACGCGGTTCCAGGCGCGAGATCCGCTTGCGATAGACGCCGAGCCCCAGGTGAATTCCGTTTCCGATCCGGTGCTCGTAGCGTAGCGATGCGTGCTCGGCTTTCGACGGTCGAGAAAACGTCGTCGCCCCGTCCTCGACCTGCAACTCGTGGATCCGCTTTGGCTGGAACACGGTACCCCAGGCGAGGCGTACCGCGTTGCGTTCTCCCGGCCGCCAGGCGAGCCCCACGCGCGGCGCCAGGTGGCGATCGACGTTGTCGATGTAATCTTGATGCTCCCAGCGCAGACCCAGCTCGACATCCAAGACCGGGAGCACGCGGAACCGATCGGCGGCGTAGAGCGCGATGTTCGTTCCGGAAGGATCGAGATCGACGACGTTCGTCACGAGGGTTTTCGGATCCTCGAGATCGGGGACCACGGACCGGTAGCGATAGCGTGCCATCAGGTGTTGAAGATCGCCGCCCCATTTGACCAGATGCCGGCCGACCTCCCAGGCCCAATCCTGTTTGACCCCGAGAATCTCGGTTTCTCGATCGTCTCGCACCGCCGACCCGTCGTCCTCGCCGCGCCGCTCGTGTTCGAGTCGCCCGCGCGCGACCGTCGTACGTGATAGCAAGCCTGGGCCCCAGATGTTTCGCAGCGCGACCCAGGCATAGCGGTCGACGTCCTTCGAGGAAAAGCCGCCGTTCACGGCTTCCCGCTTCTTGACCCGATCAAACGCGCCGAACAGATTCAGGTCGACCGTCGTTCGGCCGGTCACCTGGTAGCTCGTCTTGGCCAGCAGGTCCTGATAGTTCGTTGTCAAACCAGTGTCCGCGGTCACCCCTTCGGCCTGCTCGCCCGGAAAACCCGCGCGGGCGGCGACGAGCCAGTGGCCCCGTCCACCGCGGTAGCCTCCGTAACCCTGCGCGTAGAGATCTTCGGATCCGACCGCAAACAACCCTCCGTGTCCCTCGGGTCGCCGTGTGTCGATCTCGATCACGCCGCTCAGCCGGCCGCCGTACTCCGCGGGAAAGATGTCGCTGATCACGGTGGCCGACTCGACCGTGCGGGCGTCGACCATGCTGATGAAGTTCTGATAGTCGCGGAGGTGGAACGGGTCGTACAACTCAAGACCGTCGAGAAGGACCATCGCCTCATCGTCGAGGCCGCCGCGAACGCTGACCGCCGCGGACTCCTCACGGCCGGTGAAACCCGGCAAATCCTCGATTGCTCGCATCAGGTCGCTCGCGACCTCGGGCCGGCCCTGAATCGCGGCGCCGTCCAGGACGGTGTGCGTCACCGGCGCCCCGTGCGGGGGCCATTCGCCGCGCGCGCGGACCGTGACCTCTTCCGGAGCGAGATGTACGGGTGTCAGGTCGAGGCGAAGCTCGGTCGTTCGCCCGGCAACCACCGGCACCCGTTCGATGCGGGCCGATGCGAATCCGGGAACGTGGGCTTCGACCGCGTGCGCCCCGTCGGGCACCTGCTCGAGGGTGAAGCGACCGTCGCCGTCCGTCACGGCCGCGATGGACGTCGCCAGCACCTGGACCCGAACACCGGGGAGGGGTGTTGCGGTCGTCGCGTTCCGCGCCAGACCTCGAATGGCTCCGCGTCGTTTCGCCCGGACCACCAGGCGCACCCCTCCCGGGCCCCGAGCGGAGGCGAGACCGTGGGGCGCGAGCAGCGAGTCGAGGATCTCTTCGCGGCTCTTGCCGACCGGCTCGCTCGCGACGACCAGTGTCGGTGGCACGAACTCGCTGCTGAACAGGATGTTCAGGCCCTCGTCGCGCAGCCGTTCGAGCGCTGCGTCGAGGCGCAATCCGAGAAACCGCGTCGCTTCGCCGTCCGGCGCTGCGGCGTTGCACGGATTCCTGGGGCTACAGATCGCGACCAGCACGAAGGCCGAAAGGGTCAGGAGCCGCCGAACTCCTGGTCGTCCGCGGAGCGGATCGACAACCGTCCGTTCTCGATGCGGTGCGTGAGCTGGCATGTCGGAAGCACGGCCGCGAGGGCATCCTCGATCGGTAGCCCCTCGATCGAACCATTGAGGATGATAGATGATGCGCGTCCCGCGACCGAGGCCTCCTCGAACACGACGTTCCAGCCACCCTCGCGGGCGGCCCAGTCCAGGAACGCCCGCAGTGTGCTGCCTTCGATCTCGAACACCGGTGCTGTCGCGCCGACCCAGGCCCACTCGGCACCCCAGCTCTCGATCGAGCGGCGGCTCACGATGCCGTCGGCGGCGATGCCGAGCTCGGTCCCGGCGTCCACGGGGTGCGTCGCCCGCGGGGTTTCGACGCGGACGCTTCCCTCCCGGACGCGCACGCGGGTCGTATCCGGTTCGAGACGAACCTCGTACTGGGTGCCGACCTCACGCACGTCTACGGACGGGGTCGAGAGGATCAACGGCGGGCCAGTGATTCGTCCCTGCGCGCCCGACGCCACATAGACGGCGCCGCGATCGATCGCTAATCGCGACCCGGAGAGCACGCGCAATCGCGAGTCGTGATCGATCCGGATCGAATGGCCCGAGGGCAGCGCGAGCGCGATGCGTGCCCCGCTTCCAGTCGAGATCTCCGATTCCGGGGCGATCTCGGCCCCGCTAACGAGGCGAACGCGGGATCCATCCGGCCCGCGCTGCCAGGCCTCGTCGATCACGATCGCGACGCGCACAGGCGCTGTCGACGACGGTGCCAATTGCTTCCACGCCGAAACCGCGACAGCGACCACGAGCAACGACGCAGCGAGCGCGGCCAAGCGCTGGAACTGCACCCGGTGCCGACGGCGCGCCACCTCGGCGCGCCAGTGCGCCCGGGTCGCGGCCTCGACGCGCTTGGCGATCTCGGCGGAGATCGGCGGCGAGGGATCCGCGAGGCGGACCCACCTGCCGATCTCCAAATCGTCTCGCTCGCTCATTGCACCCACGACCTCATCGCGGACCCCGGTCCGCGGGGGCGGGCAGCACGGCATCGCGGTCGGCCGCCTCGAAACGCACGCGGAACGCCTGTCGCGCGCGAGTCAACAATGACTCGGCCGCCTTCTCGCCGATCCCGAGACGCTCGGTGATCTCCTTTAGCGGAAGATCCTCGAGATACTTCCACTCTAGGACCTCCGCGTAGTGGGCGGGGAGCTGGTCGAGGATGGCTCGTACCTGCTGACCGGTCTCGGCGCGCCGCAGGAGGACTGTCGGCTCCTCGCCGAACCTGCCCGCTGCCGTGGCCAGCGCCGCCCGAACTTCGCCCGCGCTCTCGTCGACCTCGACCGGAAGCGGTGTCCGGTTCCGGCGCTCGTAGTGGGCCGAGATCTCGTGCCGGCAGAACGTGCAGAGCCACGTGAAAAGCCTCGCCTCGCCCCGATAGGTACCCAGCTTCGAGATCGCCTTGCACAAAGTGAGCTGGACCAACTCTTCGGCCTCGCCCGCGTCCCGCCCGAGTCGCACCGTGGCGAAGCGGAACAGGCGCGGGAAATAGCCGTCGAAGAATTGCTGGAACGCCCGCTCTTCCCCGGCGAGCATTCGACGGACCAGTTGTGGGTCGTCCCCGGCTGTCACGCATCCCCGGCGCGAACGGCCGCAAGCGCAGACCGGTCATCGGCACCACGCCGGTGCGGTCCACGAACCGTTCCAATTCCGCCGACCTCATTCTCCGGGACTCCTCTGGGCCGCGCAATGGTGAGAGGGGTGCCCCGGCCAAACTCCTCCGCCCGATTTTTCAGGCAAAGGAGTTCTCCCCCGTCAGCCCTCCTACTGGAGAACCCAACGTCGTGAGAGGGAGCCAATGACACCCAGAATCCCCACCCTGCCTCTGCTGCTGACCGCCCTGGTTTCGCTGCCTGCGACCGGCGCCGAGCGTCTTCTGACCGTGGAGCCGGCGAGTTCGGCCGTGACTTTCCTCCTCGAAGCCACGGGACACGACGTCGAAGGTCGCGTCGATCTGGGCCCCGCCCAGATCCGCTTCGACCCCGAGACCGGGGCAATCAGCGGTGAGTTGACCGCCGGCGCGCGCTCGGCCAAGACCGGCAACGAGAAGCGCGACAAGACGATGCACGCGAAAGTCCTCGAGTCTGACGCCAATCCTTGGTTCCGTTTCGTGCCGGATCGTGTGATCGGGATGATCGCCGAAAGCGGGCGCAGCGAGTTCAAACTCCACGGCGTCTTGTCGATCCACGGCGCCGAGCACGAGGTCACGCTTCCGGTGGTCGCGGAGATCGAGGGCACGAGAGTGCAGGCCACGGTCAAGCTCGACGTGCCGTTCGTCGACTGGGGCATGCACGACCCGAGCCTGTTCATTCTTCGAGTGGCCAAGGTCGTCAACGTCTCGGTCTCGATCGCCGGCACGCTCTCGAATGCCGAGGAGCGTTCCGCAGCCGAGCTGGGAGCTTCCCCCGCGATCGCGAAGGGTCGATAGGCGCGGAGGGCACCCATGACGACGCGCGCTGTGGGCCCGAGCGGACGTCGGGCTTTGGTGAATGATTCCGATCTCGATTACTTGATCGACGGGTATCGCGGCCTCCTCCCACTCGGGCCGGATGTCGAGCGCCGCCTGCGCGGCGCGCTCGCCGATACGCTCGAGCATCCGGGAAGCCTCCTCCGAGCACAGTTGGCGTTCCGGCTCCTGCGTGCTCGGGGAGCCGAGCCGTCGCCTGCGCGTGATGTAGCGATCGCGATCGAGTACTTCCACGCGGCTTCACTGATCTTCGACGATCTGCCCTCCATGGACGACGCGGAGTTGCGGCGCGGCCGGCCGTGCCCGCACCGCGTGTGGGGTGAGGCGGCGGCGACGCTTTCTGCCTTGGCCTTGATCAATCAAGGCTATTCGCTGCTCTGGGGCGCGATCGGTCCGCTCGACGAGGACGTGCGGCGCCGTGCCGGATCCCTGGTCGCCGAGGTCCTGGGAGTTGACGGAGTGCTAGGCGGGCAAGCGCAGGATCTGCAATTCCACGCGCAAACGCGAACCGACGAGGACGCCTTGCGGGTGGCGGAGGGCAAGACCGTTTCGCTGATCCGCCTGACCCTGCTCTTACCCGCGATCCTCGCCGGCGCCGGCCCGCAGACGGTCTCGCGCCTGGATCGACTCGCGACGTCCTGGGGCTTGAGTTATCAGATCCTGGACGACTTTTCGGATTGCCTGGCCAGCGCCGAGGAGTCCGGAAAAACGACCGCGCGCGATCAGGCACTCGCGCGCCCCAACTTTGCGTCCCGCGCGGGCTTTGACCGCGCGTTGGCTCGACTGTCGTCGATGCTGTGCGATGCGGCCCACGCGGTCGGCGATCTCGTCGAACACTCCCCGGAGTGGAGCATCCTTCGCAGCCTCCAACTGCTGCTGGAAGACGAGCGGAACCAGGTCGCAGGGCGCCTTGCCGCGGCGGCCTGACGTGTCGAGCTCGTCGGACGTAAACGAGGCGGTGATCGTCCACGCGTTGACCTGGCTCGCTGTCGGCACCTTGGCCGGAATCCTGCTCGCCACCTTGTTGCTGGTTCCGGAGCTGGGAAGTCTCCTCGCCCCTCTGAGTTACGGCCGCCTCATGGCCGTGCACCTCGACGTCGTGCTCTACGGCTGGTGCGGACTGCCGCTCGTGGGATTGCTCTTCCGTCTCTGTCTGCCGCGGCAAAGCGCGGGGCGACTTCCGCTCTGGGCGCTTCACGCTTGGTCCGGAACGCTGCTATTCGGCATTGTTTCCTGGCTTGCCGGGGAGACCAGCGGCAAGCCCTTCCTGGAATGGACGGGGATCGCGCGGTTACTGCTCGTCGCCAATTTCGTCTGGCTCTGGTGCGTGCTCGCGATCTCCCTCGTCCGGCGATGGCGTGAAGAGCCCCGCTCGGTCGCGGTCGGAGTCGGCGCGACCCTCCTGGCCGGACTCGCTGCGGTGCCCGCGCTCTTCTACCGCGTCACCGGCGCCGCTTCCTACCCGCCGATCAATCCCGATAGCGGCGGAGCCACCGGAGGAAGCCTCCTCGGCAGCACGCTCGCGGTGGTGGGCATCGCGCTCCTGATCCCGCCGGCGCTCGGACTCGACCGCAGAGGACGCGGGCGGGCGCGGGTCGTCGCGTCCGTCGCCTTCGCCCTGCACCTGGCCTCGTTCGCCGCACTCGATCATGGCGATCACTCACACCACGAGGCCGCGCAGATTCTCGCCTTATTCAGTCTCGCGGCCTGGTTTCCGCTGCTCGTGGCCTACCTGCACGGCTTCGCTTGGCCTGCGGGAGCGCGGCCGTGGCTCGTCGCACTGCTTGCGTGGGGCTCGGTTCTCCTGGGCAGCGCGTGCCTGATGTTCCTTCCCGGAATCCTCGAGCAGTTCAAGTTCACCAACTTGCTCGTCGCTCACGCGCACCTGGCCATGGCCGGCTTTTCTTCGTCGATTGTCGGGCTCGTGCTGCTGGCTCTGGGAGCGCGTGCGGAATCCACGCGTCGACCGATGGCGGATCGTGGGGCGTTCCTTCTCTGGCATGTCGGCTGCGCGATCTACGTTCTCGTGATGTCCTTCGCGGGAATCGTCGAATCGGTCTTGCCGTATGCGGTCTTCCGGTCGCACCCGGCGATTCAAGTGCTCTACGCGGCGCGACTCGTTGCCGGGATCGCGATGGCCTGGGCCTCGCTGCGCTGGCTTGCGATCGCGGTCCGCACGTCGGCGCCAATGCGGGTCGCGACCCGGGAAGCCCGGGCAGCCTGAGCGATGCGCGCCTCGCGTCGTTCCTGGGGCCGCAGGTACTGTGCTCTGGCGGGAGCGCTGGATGTCACGACCGGCTTGGCACTGATCGCCGCCCCGGCGCTCGTGCTCGACTGGATGCGTGTGCCGCAACCTGCGGATTCGGTCTTTGTTCGATTCGTTGGTGCCTTCGTGCTCGGGGTGGGCGCGTCGTACTGGTGGCCCTTCGCGACGCGGCACGCCGAGCGGGTCGCGTTCCGGCTTTCCGCCGTCGTCCAGATCACCGCACTCGTGCGAATGAGCGTCGGGTTATTCGTCACCGGGGCAATCCTCGGGGGAGCCTTACCGCTCCCTTGGGTTTCGGTCGCGATCACCGATCTCGCGTTGTCCGCGTCGCAAATCCTGATGATCCGCAACGGGGTCTTTACCGATGGGCGCTGAGCGTACGAGGAACCAGGGAAACGAGATCTCCGCGCTGATCGCGGTCGGTGCCGCCTGGATCCCGTTCCTGCTCTTCGCGCAATTCGGATTTCTCGATCGGGTCAAGGACGCGCTCGCTCGCACGGGCGAGGTCGAGCGAGTGATGGGGGCGATGGGTCTTGCGGGCTTTCTCGGGAGCCTCGCGACCGGATGGCTGCTCGGGCGGATGCGCCTGCGACGATTGCTCGTGGCCGGTTTTGCGGGGTGCGCGCTCAGCGCACTCGCGACGCTCTTGACCTCCGGCTTCGCCGCGCTCGTGACCGTCGCCGCGCTGATCGGGTTGTCGACCGCGATCACCACGGTCGGGATCGCCGCGAGCCTCCGCGAGCTCGTCTCAGCGAACCGTCGCGGCGCCAGGATCGGCCTCGCCACGGGACTGGCCTACGGGTTCTGCAACATCCCGCCGATCTTCTCCGCCTCCGCCGAGGGGCGTACGATCGTCGCGGCGATCGTCTCCACGATCGGTGTCGTTGCCGCGCTCTGCCTGCGGGCGCCGCGGCTCGCCAGGCCCGACGCGGTCCCGCTCGCGCTCGATCGGTCCGACGTTCGCGGGGTCGGCTTCGCCACGTTGGTCGCCTCGTTCATGGCGCTGGTTTGGCTCGACTCGGCGGCGTTCGCCGTGGTGCAGCAGACTCCCGAGCTAAAGGGTGCCACGTGGAGCGGCGCCCGCATCGCGACGCTCGGTATCGTGCACCTCGCGGCCGCGATCGCGGCCGGATCCCTGATCGATCGCGGACAGTTTCGCGCACTGCTCGCCGGAGCGTTCGCGCTGCTCGTCAGCGCTTTTCTCGTGTTGACTCACTCCCAGACGCTCGGTGGGTTTGCGGGGGGACTCTACGCAGCCGGGATCTCGCTCTACTCGGTCGCGCTCGTCGCCTGCGCGTCCTGTCACCCGGATGGCCCCGGTCTCGTCCCGCTGCGCTGGCGGGCCGCGATTCTCTTCGGCGTCGCCGGCTGGATCGGTTCGGCCGCGGGGATCGGTATGGTCCAGGACCTGCACAGGATCCCGGCCGGCTTCATGACCGCGGCCGGTGTCGTGGTCCTCACGGGCTGGCTCCTGCCGCGCGTGCTGCGCAAGGGCGGCAGCGGACGGCTCTTCGTTCCGGCGGCACTCTTCGGGATCGCGGGGCTGCTGGTTGCGACGACCGGGATCGGAAGCGTTGCGTGCGGGCGAGCGCGCGAGCAGGCCGCAACGCCGGAGCAGCGCGGACGACAGGTGTACATCGAAGAAGGTTGCATCTCCTGCCATTCCCAGTACGTGCGGCCGAACACGAGCGACGTCGAGCGCTGGGGCCCCTTCCGCCCGATCGATCGCGCCGAACGCCCACCGCTGATCGGCAACCGCCGGCAGGGTCCGGACTTGCTCAACGTCGGGCGGCGGCGCGACCCGGAGTGGAACCGGCAACACCTTATCGATCCGCGGAAGCTGTCCGCGGGATCGAAGATGCCGTCGTATGCCCACCTCTTCCGGGACGGTTCGCGCGGCGATGATCTGGTGGCCTACCTGGCAAGCCTCGGCAACCGATGAAGTTCCCTTTCGGCTGGCGCGGCCTCCTGCTGATCGCATCGCCGCTGTCGTTTGTCGCACTCGTCGCGGCCCACGTCGGGTGGTTTGGGAGCCCGCTCCCCTGGGAAGCCGCAACGGGGTGGAACGACGTGGCGAGCGCGGACCGGCCGACGGGAAGCCTGCCGGATGAGATCGAGCTCGCCTGGCTCGGTCATTCGGGATTCGTCCTGCGCTTCGAGAGGCAAACGTTGCTCCTCGACCCCAACACCAGCTCGCAATGCACGGTCGCACAGCGCGTGCTCGAGCCGGCGATCGATCCGGGAACACTCGGAAGAATCGACGCTGTGTTGATCAGCCACGCGCACTTCGATCACCTCGACCTCGCGACCCTCGAAGCGCTCGGCGACGTCGGGCGAATCGTCGTGCCGGCCGGAAGCGAGGAGTTCCTTCCCGCCCCTCCGCAGGTTCACGGCGAGCGCACCCCGCTGCAGCTGGGCGAGAGCGTCGTTCTCGGCGGATTGACCGTCACCGCAGTCCCCGCGGTCCACAATGGCCACCGCTTTCACCCCCTGCACAGCACACACCTCGCGGTCGGCTATGTGATTCGCGGTCGCGACCTCGCGATCTACTTCGCCGGAGACACGGGGGCGAGCAACGATTTTGCAGCGATCCGTGACGCGCACCATCCGCAGATCGCGATCCTACCCATCGGCGCGTACGCGCCGCGATTCCCGATGCGGCGCTACCACCTCAGCCCCGAAGACGCGGTCGACGCCGCGATCGACCTCGGCGTTCAGACCGTGGTCCCATGCCATTTCGGGACCTTCGCGCTCGCGCTCGACCGGCCCGCTGCGGCGCTGCCGCGCTTTGCGCGAGACGCCCGCGCCCGGGGCGTCGCCTGGATCATGCCGGCGTTACTCACGCCAACCGCCGAGAGCGCGCCGTGATCCTCCGGATCACCCGGCTCTCCGTCAGGCACCCGCGGGTGGTGCTCGCGCTGGCGTTCGTCGCTGTCGCCGTTTCGCTCGGCATCGCCGCGACGCGGCTGACCTTGCGGACATCGAACCTCGACTTGATCGACCCCGCCGCCGAACCGGTGCGCCGATTTCGCGAGTTTGCGTCCGAGTTCGGCACGCCGAACGTACTCGTGGTCTGCCTGGAAGGCGACGATGAGCCCGCGCTGCGCGCGGCCGTCGACCGCCTGGGGCCCCGCCTCCTCGCCGGCCCCGGCGTTCGCAGCGTGATCGACCGGCTCCCCTTCGAGGATGCGGTTCTCGAATCGATCGGCGTCGAGCCGTACATCACTTCGCACGACCACCGGATGTTCTACGTGTTCGTCCAGCCCTCCGATCCGGACTCAAGTGTGGCGACCCTCGACCCGTTCGTTCGCGGCGTGCGCGCGGCCCTCGCGGATTCGGACCTCGGAGCACTCGGCGTGCGTGCGGGCCTGACCGGCATGCCGGCCTACGCGCTCGATGACCGCGACGTGATCCGGCAGGACATCTCACGGCTCTCGGCGCTGTCGCTCCTCGCAGTATCGGCGCTCGTGGTCGGGGTGTTCGGCTCGCTGGGACGCCCGGTGCTCATGGTCTCCACCCTGCTTGCCGGGTCCGCGGTCACGCTCGGGCTCACGTCGCTCTACCCGGGCCACCTGACGCTCTTGTCCGCGTTCTTTGCCACGATCCTCTTCGGCATGGGGATGGACTCGGCCACCCACATCGTGCACCGACTCGAGGAGCTGGAGCGTGCCGGGCTTCACGGAGCCGACGCGATCCTGCGCGCGATGACCTCGGTCGGTCGCGGCCTGTTTTCCTCCGCGCTGACCGCGGCGGCGGCCTTTCTGTCCATGCTGTTCGCGGGATTTCGGGGCTTCGCCGAACTGGGCCTGATCGCCGGCGGGGGACTGCTGATCTGTCTGCTGGCGATGATCTCCGTGCTGCCGGCCCTGCTCGTGCTCGTTCCGGTCAAGCGCCGCGCGCGACCGCCCGCGTTCGCGAGCGCTCTGGATCGCCTGCTCGTCCGGATGCAGGGCCGACTCCCTGCGGCCGCGCTCTGTGCCGTGGCGCTCGGGTGTTTCCTGGTCGGGCCTCCGACCTTCGATCGCGATTATCTCAACCTCGAGCCGGTCGGCTCCGAGGCGGCGCGCCTCGAGCGGGAAATGGTCGAGCGTTCCGATCTGTCGCCGCACTTCGCGGTATTTGTCGTCGCCAACCGTGAAGGCGTGCAAGAGCTTTCCGACCGCCTGCTCGATGACCCCACGGTTGGCGACGTCCACTCGATTCTCGAGCTCGAGCTCTTGGCCGACGCGCTGGGTGCGAACGTCGACGAGTTCCCGGCGAGCTTTCTCTCCGGCGTGAGAAGCGCGCGGGGCCGGCATGCGATCTACGCCTATCCGGCGGGTGACATCTGGGACGCGGAGGAGGGGGGAGAGTTCCTCGCCCACATGCGGGCGATCGACCCGGGGGTGACCGGAATCCCGTTTCTCGGTGACTTCATGATCGAGCGTTCGGAACGTGCGCTGTGGATCACGATGGCGCTGGGTGCCGCGCTGGCGCTGATCTCGGTGCTCGGAGATTTCCGGAGCCTGAAGCTCGCGAGCCTCGCAGCGCTCCCGACCGTGATGACGATCGGCTCGCTAGCCGGCGCAATGCACCTTTTCGGAATCCGGCTGAATCCGCTGAACTTGATGGCCTTGCCCGTGGTGATCGGCATCGCGATCGACGAGGGCATTCACATCGTTCACCGCTGGATCGAGGAGCGCGGCGACATCGCGCGGATGCTCGCGGGCACCGGCGTCAGCATCACCCTGACTTCCTGGACCACGATCGTCGCCTTCGGGACCTTGGCCTTCTCGGTCCATCGCGGCCTCGCATCGTTCGCGATCGTGTTGACGATCGGGGTGGGCTTAGCTTGGCTTTGCTCCGCGATCGTGCTCCCGGCGGCGCTGCCCGTGGTGCTGCGAAGTGCCCGCGGTTCCGCGCACCTGAACGCGCCGGCGCTCGAGCGTCGATGAGCATGGCTCCTCCCATCCCCGACGATGCCTATATCGCGTACACGCAGCGTTTCTTCCGGCGCTGGCGGCGATTCTACGACTTGCTCGCCTGGCCGATCGCTCACGCCTACCGTAAGACCGTGCGCCAGCTGGACCCGGGGCCGGGCCGCTCGATTCTCGATATCTGCACGGGCACGGGCCAGATCGCACTTCGCTGCGCCGCCCGTGGCGCCACCGTGGTCGGCATCGACATCAGCAATGACATGCTCGCGTGCGCGAGGCGCAAAGCCGCCGGCTTTTCTGTCGAGTTCCGCCGCATGGACGCGCGGCACCTCGAATTTCCAGACGGCCACTTCGACGGAGTCGTGCTCTCGTTCGCCTTGCACGACATGCCGCGTAAGGTGCGCCTCGCGGTCCTCCGCGAGGCCTGTCGCGTCACTGACAAGCGGGTCGTGATCCTCGATTACGAGCTTCTCGATCGGCCGAAGATCGGGTCCTTGATGAAAAGCGGTATCGCCATCTATGAGGCTGTGTGGTTCCCCGGTTTCGCGGCGGAAGGAGTCGACCCGTTGTTGGCCGAACTCGGACTCGTCCCCCGGATCCGTGTCCGTGCTTTTCCGTGTTTTGCGGTGTGGGTCGTCGACCTCGGGCGTTTGCGGGGCGCCGGGTCAGGGGCGACGGAGCCAGTCGTCGAAGCTCGACAGCGGCTCGTGGAAACCGTTGGCGACCATGAGCTGCATCGCCCGACGCACGTAGGCCGCCCCGGCGGCGCGGATCTCGACCGGTCTTCGATCGACGATCTGCACCTGACCCTCGACGGTTGCGATGTCGACCATCCAGATGCCGAACGCGGCCTCGTCGCCATCGGCGACGAACTCGATCAGGAGTTTTTGACGCCGGTCCGTGCGGTCGTCGCGGGCATCGAATCGCGCGAGGGCCGCGAGCTTTCCTCGTTCAAGGGCGGCGAGGTAGGCGCCCGAGTCGGCATGACCGGAAGCACCGGGGGGCCAGGAGGCGATCTCTTTCTTTCGGATCCGATCCACGCCGCGACGCAGCTGGGGACTGTAGAGCAAGGTCTGAACACAGACCGCGGAGCCGCGCCGAACGACGCGCAACTCGCCGTGAACGCTCTGGGCCGACGGCAGGAACGCCCGACGGATCGACTCGTCCTTTCCCGCGTCGAACAGTCGTGCGTCCGGAATCGCTGCCGCGAGGAGGACCGGCGCGAGGAGGCAGAGGATCGCGATGCGGCTGGGCGAGCTGCGTTGCACGGTGCAGAGCATCGTAGATCGGACCCGGCGATCGCACCAAACGGCGGATGGGCGGGCCTTGAAACGCTCGTGACCTGGGCTCGTCTGGTGCGTTTCTCGCACACCGTGTTCGCGCTGCCTTTCGCACTGTGCAGCGCGGCCCTCGCCGCGGGCCAGTACGGGGTGTCCGTCGACCGGTTCCTGTGGATTCTCGTCGCCATGGTCTCGGCCAGAAACGCAGCGATGGGCTTCAACCGCTTGGTCGACCGCAAATTCGACGCCCGCAATCCGCGAACGGCGGCGCGCGAGCTTCCGCTGGGCACGATTCGCCCCGTTGCGGTTTGGGTCTTCACCGTGGGTTTGATCGGCCTGTTCGTGGTCGCCGCATGGCAACTGGACCTGCTGTGGTTCGCGCCGATCGCGCTTGCGGCCACGCTGCTCTACTCGTACACGAAACGATTTACCTGGGCGAGCCATCTCATCCTCGGCGCTGCACTCGCGCTCGCCCCAATCGGCGGGTGGCTAGCGATCCACCCACAACTGGCCTGGCCCCCCGTCCTGATGGCCGCCGGCGTGCTGCTCTGGGTCGCCGGCTTCGATGTGATTTACGCCTGTCAAGACCTTGAGTTCGATCGACGATCAGGACTGCACTCGATTCCCGCGCGCTTCGGCGCGCCGCGCGCCCTGCGGCTCGCCCGAATCCTGCACGTCCTCGCCTGGCTTGCGCTCGCGGCGGTCGGTCCGTCGGCCCGCCTCCATCCGGTCTGCTGGCTCGGCACGCTCGCGGTCGGAGCCTTACTCGTCATCGAGCATCGGCTGGTCCGGCCGGGCGATCTCACGCGCCTCGATCGAGCGTTCTTCGACGTCAATGCGTCGATCAGCGTCGTCTACGCGGCCGGTACCGTCGTGGCACTGTGGCTTGCCAAGCCCTGAGCCAGGCTCAGCGGTCGCTGATGCAGACAGTTGCAGGTCCGGCCGGCCCGGGACGATCGTGTCGGGTTCAGGCATCGACGGCTCACCGACGCGGACGCGGACTTTTCCGAGGGCGAGTTGGACGGTGCGGAACGTAGATTCGACACTCGCCGATGCCGCAGGCGATCTCAACCTGGGTGTCCCGTTTCCACCCGCCCGAGCCGGTAGCGAGTCTTGCGCCGTTCGCGGTAACGCGACCGGCGAGGCGTAGGCCCGCGAGCGTGTGGGCCGTGGGTTTTGTTCAACCTGAAGGCGACGGCGGCCTCTCCGTAATTGGGCGAGGGGGGTTTCGCACCCGGCGGGGTCTTGGACCACGGCACGCAGGAAGAGGACGGCCAATGCAACCCTTGGGCGGGCCGTGCATTCTGATCCGTGAATGACCCCAGCAGACGAGCAGCGCCTCGTGCGGCGCATCCGGCGCGAGCCGGCGGCCTTCGGTGAGGTCTTCGACGCGCATTACCCGGCGATCTTCGCCTACGTCTTCCGCCGCACCGGAGACTTCGACGTGGCGAAAGACGTGACCGCCGAGACCTTCCTCAAGGCCTACCAGAGCGTCGGCGGCTTCCGCTGGCGGGGAATCCCGATCGTCGCGTGGTTGTTTCGCATCGCGACGAACGAAATCAATCTCTACTTCCGGGCGGCACGGTACGACTCGGCCGCCATGGCGCGACTCGCCGCCGACCCCGAGCTGGCGGCGCGCGCGTCGACTGCGTTCGAGACTGACCGGGAACGTCTCACCGAGGAGCTGGCGCGCCATCAGGAGTTCCTGCGGCTCCAGCAAGAGCTGCAAGCGCTCCCGGCGCCCTACCAGGATGTCCTGGCCCTCAGGTATTTCGAGGGGAAGAGCGTTCTCGAGATCGTCGAGATCCTCGGCACCAAGGAAGGAACCGTGAAGTCCCTGCTCTCGCGCGGAACGGAGCTTCTCCGGAAACGCTGCACCGGCGCCGTGGAGGAAGGTCGATGACCGAGCCCGACAACTTCTCCCGCATGCTCGAGGACCTCGAGGTCCCCCAGGTGGGAGACCTGCGCCACCGAGAGTTCTTGCGCAGGTCGATCCTGAGCGCGCGGCGCTCGGCGGCGCTGACGATCTGGTATCTCCTCGTGCCCGCTTACATTCTGCTCTGCGCGGTCATGAAGGCGGCGTTCATGCGCGAGCCGCATCTCTTCGCTGTCTTCGACGGCGTGGTCCGGGAGCTTGGCCGGTCGCCGCTGGGCGAAACCCTACCGACGCTGCTGCTGCTCGGTCTCCCGCTGGGTGCCGTGCTCTTGAACCTCGCCGTGCTCGTGCGTGCCTGCTACGTACCCGATAACGCCGAGTGGCGCACCGTGGTTCGGCGGCGGCCAGTCAATCTGCTCATCCTCTTGCTCGGGCTGTTGGCCTCAGGTTTATACGTCGTCTACTTGCTGTTTCGCGCTTGATGAAACGGAGGGAACTGTCGATGAAGTTGTCCTGGTTTCGACGCAAGGGGTTCCTGTTCGTCCCCGCGAGCGTCATGGGCTGGGCGATCCTGATCGCGGCCGCCGCCTATGCAGTTTATGTGTTTCGCGACATCGACAGCCGCTCGCACTCGGTGAGCGACACGTTGATCAACTTTGTGTTCAACCTGCTGCTGATCGGCCTCGTCTACGCGTTGATCGCGTACTTTACATCGAGCGAGGAGGCCGGGTGACCGGAATCTTGCGGCGGCGGGACAAGAAGGAGACCTGCCGGCGCTCGTGGGCCATTACCTCGAAGAGGAAGCCGCGACCCATCATTTCGAATGCGGCGCCGTGATCGTCGTCGCCGACTCCGGGATCGTGTTCGAGCAGGGCTATGGCGACTGCGGACCTGGGCACGCTCCGCCCGATCCAGCGGCGACGGTCTTTCGCGCAGCATCGACGTCGAAGCTCTTTGCTGCCGTCGCCGCGCTCCAGCTCGTCGAGCGTGGGGCGCTGGGGCTCGATGTCGATGTTCGCGAGTACCTCCCCGAGATACCGATCGAGAACCCCTCCCGAACGCCGCTGACGACGGCCCACCTGTTGACCCATACCAGCGGCATCGAGCCGCGGATGCTGGGTGCTCTGGGCTTGACCGAAGAACATCGCCGGCCGCTGTTCGAGTTTTTTCGAGACCGTCAGATCCGACTTACGCGGAAGCCGGGGCGTGACATTTCCTACTCGAACCTCGGTGTCGCACTGGCGGGCCTCGTCGTGTTCTTCGGAATCGTCGTGCTGAGCACGGTCGTGGTCGGAATCTTCCGGAGGCTCCGGAAGCCGGTCGCTCGGCGGGTGTCCGCCCGGGCGCGAACGGCCGAGCGGGCTGTCGCGCTGGGAACGGCGATCGCCGTCCTGTGCCCCGTCGTCGTGTTCGCGGGGTTCCTCGTGAATCATCCGCCATACGAGGGGCTTCCCGCGCAGGTTCTCATCTGCGTCGTCTTGCTGCACGTGCTCGCGATCGTCCTCCTCGCTCAGGCGTACTTCGCGACACGCTCGTGGCTGGAAGGCTGGTGGGGTCTCGCCTACCGCATCTACTACTCGGTCGCCGCCGTGGCCTACAGCTTCGCCTTGATCGCGCGGTGGCGCTCCGCGCCCAGGACGTTGCCGGGCAACTGGTGTTTTGTCATGTAGCTTCTCAAGTCGCTGATCCGCTCCGCGGTGACCGGATGCGTCCGGAGCCAGCCGGGACCGGCCGAGCTCCCGGACTTGCCGGCCTCTAGCTTCTGGAAGAACGTGATCATCGCCTGCGGATCGTAGTTCAGGCTACTGATGTAACGGACGCCGTACTCGTCGGCCTCGGACTCTTCGCTGCGGCTGTGCGCAGCCATGACCCCCGTGCCGACGAGGCTGGCGGCCATCTGCTTTGCTGCCGATGGATTCTGACCCATGGCGACTGCCAGGAGCCCCTGCATGCCGTAGGCGTTGACCATCGCCCGCTCGACGTGCCGACCCGCTACGTGGCCCGACTCGTGGGCCAGGACGCCGGCCACCTCGGCCTCGTTGTCCGCGGCCAGCAGCAGTCCGGAGTAGACATAGATGTGCCCGCCCGGCGTGGCGAACGCGTTGACCGTCTTCCGGTCGTCGATGACGTGTACGTGGTAGTCGATGCCGGACCGGTCCTTGCGGGCCAGATCGAAGATCCTGGCCGCGACGTCGGTCACGTAACGCGTCACTGCCGGATCCTCGACATAGAGCACGCCCTCGCCTTTGAGCTGAGCGTGAACCTGCTCGCCGACCTGGGCCATCTGCGCGTCGGAGACGAGCGCCTGGGACAGGGCCGTCTCGGTCTTGACCCGCTGCTGGACCGAGCAACCCGCACCCACGAGAAGCACCAACAAGGCGCCCGCGGCGTTTCTGATCATGACGCGCATTTCGCTCTCCGGAACCACCCCTAGCTCTTGTCGAGCGTCAGGTTCGCCTGGACGTCCTTGACACTCTTCGCATCCCGCGCGAGCTGAATTGCCCTGTTCCTTTGCGCGTCCGATCCGACCGAACCCGTTAGGTAAACGACCCCGTCGCGCGTATCGACATCGATCTGGAGACCCTTGACCAGGGGATCATCGAGCAGCCGGCCCTTCACGTGCATCGTGATTCCGGCATCGTCGAGGGTCTCGCCGACCGTGCGATTCGGATCCGGCGCATTTCCGGTGCCCGCGGCCTGTCGAGCCGAGATCATGTCGACCACGCGCGTGACGCCCGTGGTCTCTCGCGCCAGCTTCAGCGCCCGGTTCTTTGCGGCCTCGCTGTCCACGTTGCCTTTCAGCGTGACGACTCCGTTGGTCGTCGCGACCTCGATTTGCGACGCCTTGACGACATCGTCCGCCGCGAACTTCGCCTTCACTTTGGCCGTGATTCCCAGTTCGGTCGATCCGCAGGAGATCAGGAGGGCCAGCCCCACCATGACGACCACGAGCGACCCTATGTTCCGTATTCTCATTCTGTCCTCATTCTTCGTTTGATCAGACTTCTAACTTGGAGACCAGCGTATCCCGTGAGTGCGCCCAAATCGATGGGGGAAAACCCTACCTACTCGAAACGGGATCGCGGCGCGCGGTTCATCCGGAGTACACTCCTCGGTCCATGCCGCTAGCGGATCGGGACGAAATACGGATGAACGGACGATTGGAAGGACGCTCGGAGATTCGACGGATCGCGTTCTTGGGCGATTACTTGCCGCGCAAGTGTGGCATCGCCACGTTTACTTCGGATCTGCTGACCGGCGTCGCAACCGAGTACCCCCGCAGCGAGTGCTTCGCCGTCCCGGTCAATGACATCCAGGGCGGCTACGAGTATCCGGAGGTCGTTCGCTTCGAAATCGAGGAGCAGGATCTCGCGTCTTATCAGCGCGCCGCGGACTTCCTCAACATCG
>JANNRU010000098.1:0-10317 GCA_031401755.1 Acidobacteriota bacterium
GGGGGGGGGCCCCCGCGGGGGGGGGGGGGGTCTAGGTTCCCCCCCCCCCCGCGGCGGTGACCGAACTCGTCGCGGCAGTGCTGCCCCGACCGATCGTGATCGGCCTCGCCGGGGCCGGTGAGGTGACCGTGCGCCTGTCGCCGCCGCGCACGGTGGAGTTTCGCGAAGGCGGGATCGAGGCCGATCTGACCGTGAAGACGACCACGTTCGAATGGACCGGAGAGATTCACGTGCGCTGGGAGCCGCGGGTCGAGCCGATCGAGGGTGCATTAAGTCTGGTGGTCACCGAGGCGCGCCTCGACGCGGCGCTACCATTCGCCGTCGACGTCGCGAGTTGGTTGCCGCCGGTCGAGCTGCCGCGCCGCTTCGACCTCGACCTTGGGGTGTCGCAGCTTCCGCTGCCGATCACGGCTTACATTCAATCGGTCACCGTCGGGACCGACCGTTTGATTCTCGCCTTTCATGTTCGAAAGACCTTCGAATCGCGAGCAAGCGAGCCTGCCCGGTAATATTCCTGGTAGCATCTCCCGCGTCCACACGAAGGAGCCGCAGTGCGAATTGCGACCTGGTTTTTCGTCCTTGTTCTTGCCGTTGCGTCGCTGGGGGCCTCCGCCGCGAGTCGGACCGGTGCCGGCTGGGGGGCGCGCTTCGGTATCGGCGACGATCCCGACCAGATCATCGGTGGCGTCCAGTACGATTTCGGGGAGGTTGCTCGGCGCGTCAACCTCGTCGCCGACGCCGAGCTCGGCCTGGGCGATGACCACTCCATCCTCTCCGGTGCCGCGATCGTCCAGTATCGCTTCAAGCCCGTCAACGGCTTTCGATTCTACGCAGGCGGCGGCGTCGAGGCGGGGCTCGTCGATCACGACCACGGTGGCCGCCGGAATGGTGACGGAGACACCGACGTCGAGATTCAAATCGACGCGGTCGGCGGTTTTTTCATCCCGCGCGAACGCGGGCGCGACGTCTTCTTCGAACTCATGCTCGGCACCGGAGACTTGCATGCCGCGCAGATCATGGTCGGTTTTCGTTTCTGAAAGCATTCGGCTGAGGATCTTTCCGGTCAGCCAGCGGCTATCTTGAGCCCCCCCCCGGTCATCGATTATCCTCTCCGGGTCATGACCATCGCGATCCACGTTCCGGGGCCGTTGCGTCAGTACTGCGACGGCGCCAGGGAACTCTCGCTATCCGCCCCGAGCGTTCGCATGGCGCTGGAACAGATCGAGCGCAACTACCCGTTGTTGTACCGCGGCGTCTGCGATGAGACCGGCCGGGTACGGCCGCATGTGAATCTGTTCGTGAACACGGCGAGCATTCGCGACCTCGAGGGTCTTGACACCCCGCTGGTAGCTGGAGACTTGCTGACGATCCTACCCGCCGTCTCAGGAGGTTGAATATGGCAGAGCGCGTCGTGCTCACGATCGGAACCAAGAAGGGCCTGTTCGTCGCCGAAGCGGGAAAGGGTCGGCGGAGTTTCAAGTTGCGTGGTCCATTTGGCCCCGGAGTGGCGGTCTATGCGACGCTCATCGACACGCGCGGCACACCGCGAATCTATGCGTCGAGCTGCAACCCGTTCTTTGGCATGAAGGTGATGCGCTCGACCGATGTCGGTAAGAGCTTCAAGGAAACGAAATCGTCTCCCGAGTTTCCCGCAGACGACGGTCGTGCGCTGGCCAACATTTGGTCGCTCGAGCCGGGTGCCGGCAAGAAAGAGCTGTGGTGCGGTGTCGAGCCGGCGTCGCTGTTTCGCAGCGGCGACGCCGGCGATTCGTGGGAGATGGTCCCCGGCATCAGCAACCACGAGCACGCGCGGCAGTGGCAGCCCGGGAACGGCGGGCTTTGCATGCACACGATCCTGCGCGACGGCAACCGCGTCCATCTCGGGATCTCGACTGGAGGTCACTACCTGAGCGAGGACGGTGGGCAGACTTTCACGGCGGCGAACGACGGCGTCGGTGCCGGCTTCGTTCCCGATCCCTTCCCTGAGTTCGGCCAATGCGTGCACAAGATCGCGGGTCACAAAGACGCGCCCGGCCGGCTCTACATGCAGAATCACGGCGGCTGGGCCGAGTGGGACGGGCCCGGAGGTCCGCGGCCCGGAATCGGCGTCCTGCGCAGTGACGATCATGGCCACTCGTGGCGCTCGATCGCCGAGGGGTTGCCGTCGGACTTCGGTTTTCCGATCGTCGTGCACCCGCACGACGCAGACATCGTTTACGTCATGCCCCTCGAGCCGAACACGCGTACCTGCCCTGGCGGCGCGCCCGCCGTTTGGCGCAGCGAGAACGGCGGCGACTCTTGGAGACGCCTGGCCCGCGGACTACCAAAAAAAGAGAGTTTCTTTACGATCCAGCGGGACGCGCTGGACATCGACGAGCTCAAGTCGCCGGCGCTGTATTTCGGGACGACGACCGGTCAACTCTGGATCGGCCGAGACGGCGGCGAGGATTGGAGTTGCCTGTTCGGCGCGTTACCCCCGATCCACTGCGTCAAGGTCGCGGTGGTCTGAGCGTTGCGTCCGGCCGGTTCGCGGGTCGTCTAGCGTGCCTGAGAGCGGTCCCCTTTCTCTTCTGGCAGACGGTCGGCGACCGACCCGGAGACGTCCGGCGTCCCGACCGTGTCCGGGTCGGACTGATCGCACGCGGAAATCTTGGCGACGTTGACGTAGTCGCCCTCGGGGTTGACGCGGGCCTGAATCACGAGGAGCGATTGGGTGTTGGCCGCGAGAGCAGGAATGCGCCAAGTCCCGCTCTGCGCGTCGTAGGCTCCGACCCCGCGGTGGGCGACGTAAAGATAGCCACTCGGGAGGCGGTCGATGACGACGACTCCCGTCGCGTCGCTGGGTCCGCCGTTGGAGACCGACAGTGAGATCGTAACCTCAGCACCGACGTCGGGGGTGGCGTCATTGATCTCTTGCGACAGCGCCAGATCGGCAAGCGCCAGCGGAGTGAGCTCGGCTATCGTCAGGTCGTCTTCGTCAGCTTGGCGATTGCCCGGCGCAGAGTCGGGATCGCTTTCGCTGGCGGCGCTGATCTCGGCGGAAGCAACGTAGTTCCCACGCGGATTGACGAGCGCCGTGATCGCCAGCGTTCTGGAGTCGCCCGCGGCGAGATCGCCGACCCTCCACTTGCCTGTGCGCGGTAGATAGGCTTCGCCCCCATCGTTGCGAAGATGTTCCAGCCCGTCCGGTAGAGCGCTGGTCACGACAACAGCGGAGGCAGGGCTCGGTCCGGCATTGACGATGGTCAGGCGCAAGGTGATCTCGCCCTGAACTATCGCGGCGGAATCGTCGAAGGTGTGGGTCAACGACAAGTCGGCGACGGGCACCGGACTGATGCGACGCTGGGAGAAGTCATCCTCCTCTGCGTTCCCGTTGTCGGGTCGGGAGTCCGAATCTTTCTGCTCCGCGGCGACGATTTCGATCGTTCCGTCGTAGGGCCCCTGCGGTTCCACGAGCGCGGTGAGGCGCAAAAGCGCGGCCTCTCCTGCGAGCAAGCGATCCACGCGCCACAGCCCGGACTCCATCTCGAAGGATCCCGCCCCATCGGCGCTCAGCAACCGCAGGCCGGGCACGGGTGCGTGGCGCACCACCACGCCGGTCGCCGCGCTCGGGCCGGCGTTGCGCACGGCGAGCAGCACGACCGTCTCGGTTCCCACCCTGGGATCGAGAACATCGATTGAATGGTCGAGCGCCAGGTCCGCCACCGGCACGGGCGCGATGGTCTGGCGCGCGACGTGGTTTGTCGGGTCGGCCGCGGCGGCGGTCGTTTCGACTCCGGCTTGACCGATCGAGGGTTCTTCCGAGACGAGCCAAAAATCGGGCTCGCCTTCGGCCGACACGGTCTGGATAACTTCGGGGCCCGCATCGCTTTTCACGACGGGGATCGATTCCAGCGTCAAGCAGACGGGTTCTTGACTGGCGCCCCACCAACTCGAGCGTTGCCGTTCGGCGGTGAGGCGCAGCCCGCAGGCTTCATCGAGCCAGACCGCGGACTCGTTGTGGAGTCCTCGGTCGAGATCCTCGCGGCCCGAGGTCGGTTCGCCGAACTTTGCGATCAGCGCGGTGGCCGAATCGTCGGCAGTGTCCTTGGTCGACAAGGTCAGTCGCACGACGTAGCTCGGCGCATTCTTTCGTAACTGGCTGTCGTACTCGAGGTAGAGCGACATCTCCGCATCGGAATAGCGCGCGGTACTGAAGGCACCGACTTCGGCCTGGGTCACGCTACCGCGCACGCCGTCTCCGCCCATTATTTTCCGAATCTCACGATACTCGAGCCCAGGGAGCAGGCCGCCCAGGGCGAGCCGTTCACAAGTCCAGGCCGACGACGGCAGGGCGCAGAGCACCGCGGCAAGCAGGGTCCGACGGGCACGGCGGTTCCGTCGTGACCCGTTCGATGAGACGCGTTCTCGATTCATGGGCGGCCCTCCTTGAAGCGTCCGAGAAACTCGGCGCTACCGGGAGCCACCTATTTGGCGCACTTCGTCCGCACCTGTCAAGGACGTCGGAAGGAGATCTCACGATTCGGGAGATCCCCCGTGGTATCGAGGTTCACCTCGTGGATTGTCTGTCCGAGTTCTCGCCGAACTCAGAACCCCGGCCCGGAACGATGAAGGTCCACCGGACCTTCGAGGGGCTCCGCTCAGCAGAACCAGGGTTCGGTCATGCGCGGCGGGCGGCTTCGCTCGCGGCCCGGCCGGATCCGGGTCGGATGCGGGATCGTTTGCTCGCGCCCGGAGAGAGCGCCGGCCGCGTCCCCTATGCGTTCGAAGGTTCGCGCCGCGTCCTCACCCGATCGCGCCGCGTCCGCGACGATCGCGCCGACCGCCTGCGCCAGCCGGTCCATTCGCGGGTCGGGATGTTCCCAGCGCCAGGCGAACGACGCGGGCGCGAGCCCACGCAGGTGCGGCTGCATCACATCGAGTTCGACGAGGGGCGATCCGGGGGGAACCAGCAGTCGGATCGACAGTTGCACCGGATCGACGTGGTCGACGAGTGCCTCGTCGAGAATCCAATCGAGTACGTCGCAGTAGTCCCCGATCGTCGTCCACGGCGTGAAAGCCACGAACGACGGCCGCAGCGCAATTCCGACCCGGCGCGCGAGTGCCAGCGCTTCGAAAACGTCGTTACGAGTATGTCCTTTGCGTAGGTGCTCGAGCACTTGGTTGCTGAGAGCTTCGACTGCGGAGACGATGAACAAACAGCCGCTCGCGGCGAGCTCCGGCAGCAGATCCCGCCGAGCGAGCAGATGTTCGACCTTGATCGTCGCGTCGAACGTCAACCCCGGGTGCGCTCGGTGCATGGCGCGGACCACGGCCATCGAGTGACCCGGGCCGTTCAAGAAGTCCGGATCAGCAAAGCTGATGTGTCGCACGCCAGCAGCGGCTAGGCGTCGGATGTCCTCCAGCACGACCTCGCGCGGAACGACGAAGAACCGCCCCCCGTAGATCGGAGTGATCGGACAGTGCCGGCAGATGTGCAAACAGCCGCGGCTCGTTTCGACCGCGGCCGCCGTGCGTTCCTCACCGTCGACGACCAGGCGCGCATAGCGTTCCGCAGGCGGCAGGCCCGCGCGGCTCGGCAACGGGAAGTCGAGGCGCGCCAGCCACGGCCCGGCAGGGCGGCCGGGACTGGCGAGCCCGGCGAGATCGTCGAGCGCGGCCTTTCGTTGCAGCGCCGAGATCAGCTCGATCAGGACCGGTTCGACCTCGCCACCGATCGTCGAATCGCAGACGGTGCTCAGCAGATGCTCTGAGTTCAGGGTCGCGTAGAGTCCGAAGAACGTCAGGTGAGCCGCCGGGGCCTGCTCGCGAATTCGCGCCGCGGCGCGGACGCCGACGTGCAACGCGGTGTGCATGGGAACCGAGACCGCGACGAGATCGGGTGCTTGAGCGAGGGCTGAGTCCAGGGTCGCCATCGGCTCGACCGCCAAATCCACGATGGAGGTTACAAAACCCGCACGCTCGAGAAACGCCGCGGCCGTTGCCGCTGCGAGCGGTGCGCGGCCGAGCTCGTAGCAGGAAACGACGAGGACACCGCCCGTTTCGCGCGAGGGACCTGGCGTCACTTCGACGGCTGGTAGTACGGATTCGTCCCGGCCGCGTGGTCGGTGACGTCGAGCACTTTTTTTATCTGGGGCACGCTCTCGAAGATCATTCGCTCGACGCCCTGCTTGAGGGTGACGTTGATCATCCCGCAGCCCTGGCATCCGCCACCGAATTTCAGGTAGGCGGTCTCTTCCTCGATCGCGATCAGTGAGACATGACCGCCGTGCGAGGCCACGGCGGGGTTGATCTGTTCGTCGAGAACCTCCTGCACGGCGATGGCGACGGGTCCAGACGGCGGCTTCGTCCCCGCGTTGGGCGCGTCCACCTTGAAGCCGCTTTCGGTCAGTGTTTCGACGAAATCGATCTTGGCCTCATCGAGCCACTTAACGCTCGCTGGATCGGCGTGGACCTTGATCTCGCCGAGATCGACGATCGTGTCGTCGGGCTGGCCCTGGCCGGGCGCCACGAAGTCGAGCGCGATCCTAGGCTGGCTCGTCCCGCCGCCCTCGACCACGACGCGTAAGCCGTGACCGCTGCGACCCTCGGCGTCGCAGGCCTCGATAAACTTCTGCTTTGCTCGTTCCGTGATCTGGATCATTCCCGGCCTCCCCGTGGCCTCCGGCTCGCTCCGAACGCCCGTGTCCTGAGGAAGATACTCACCCCGGGTCATTCCTGCCCGGATCGACCTGCGTCACCCCATCGAATCGTCATTATCGGGAACTGTTAATATGTCGGCGCCCATTTCACAGAGGGAAACGATGAGCCGCCAAGCCAGCGATCGATTGCGATGCCTCGTCTACTCCGCCGTCGCGCTTCTACTATCGGCAGCGACCGTGGCCGCCGCTGCGGAGGACCCGGTCGCGGCTCAAACGATGATCCAGGGGACGATCTTCGACATCCTCGGGAACCCGATTCCCGGACGCCGAGTCGTTGTTCACCAAGCTCGCGGGGACGGCGTCTGGGTCGGTCGCCCGAGCGGGGAAGACGGAACTTACGGGGTTGAGGTCCCGCGAGGAGGGACCTACGCGATCGTGGCCGCGATCTCGCCGGAGGGTGGGCGGGCCGAGGTTCCCGGCGGCCCCGAGGTGATCGCAACCGGCGCTAGCGTTTTGCGCGATCTCTACCTTCACGTCTCTTCGGTGCCCGGCCCGCGACACGCGGCGACGGAGGTCGGCGGGACCGACCGGCTATTCCTGTCGTTCGTCGAGGATCCGCTGCTTGCCGACAATTGGCGGATTGAGCTCCGGGCCGACGCAGAAGACTTCGATTTCAGCAATCGCTACACCGGCCGACTGATCGTGGCCGCGCAACTGCCGATGCTGCCGAGGATCGAATGGGGTCTGCGCGCGGGCTGGCAGCGGCTGGATCCGTCCGCAGGCGACGCACAGACAGGGGCGACGGACCTCGACCTCTGGACCAAGTTTCACCTCTTCCGTTCAGCCGACGGCAAGCTCGACGTCGCGGTCGGTGGCCTGTTCACGTTGCCGACCGGTGACGAGCAAAAAGGCCTCGGAAACGACGCCTTGCAGTCTAAGCTCTTCGCGGCATTCAGTCGTGACTTCGATGCCTCCGTGCTCGTGATCCAGGCCGGCGCACGATCGACGGAAGACGGGGTTGCCGGTGTCGCGCCGCTGGACGGGAAGCTCTCCGCTGCCGGCGGTCTGGCGGTGATCGTCCCGTTATCGTCCCGCACGAGTTGGATCGTCGAGGCGGCCTACGACGGCGCACGATTCGAGGGGCTCGACGACGACGCCCGCATCCTGTTCGGGGTCAATTGGCGGCTGCATCCCGGAGGCACGATCCGGGTCGCAATCGCCGGGGGGATCGCCGATGCTGCACCCGATGCTGCGCTGACACTCGGCTACGCCAGGGATTTCTAAGGACCAACGACGCCGACAATCCCGCTTTCTTCCAAGCCCGTCGAAGGGTCCCTGGGCACCGCTGGCAATCTCGGAACCGCACCGTATACACAGGACGCGGAAACCAGTGCCATGGAACCCGATTTCGAAGACTTCAACGCGTACGTTTACTGCTCGACCTGCGGGTGGCTCTATGACGTCGTGATCTGGTGCCTGGGCCCCTACGTCGACGATCGAGTTGATCACGGCGTCGCGCGACAGGCTTTGGCGCGCGTCACGCGTTGCGTCGTGCGCTGGTGGTACAGGCTCGAAGAACAGGCCTGACCGTCAGTTCGTCAGTAGCCGCGCGACAGCGTCGCCGACGAAATACCCGACGGCCGCAACCCCGAGTCCGACCACGAACATGTCGATCCCGCTGCGGATCACGCCGCGCCCGGTGAAAAAGGTCCGCATCGCGCCGACCAGGAAATGTGCCGTCATCGCGATGACGAGAGAAGTCCACATCGCTGCCGCCCCGTCCAAGAGCATGAACGGCGCGACCGGAATGAACGCTCCTACGAGAGTCGCAAGCCCCGTCACCCAGCCCTCGCGGAACGGCGTGGTGTGACTTTCCCCGATGCCGAGTTCTTCGCGCGCCTTCTCCTCCAACGCACGTTCGGGATCGGCGATGATCTCCTCGGCCATCGCGCGTGCATGGCCGGCGGGGATCCCCTTGGCCTCATAGATCAAAGCCAGCTCATCCGTTTCGATCTCCGGCATGAGTCGGATCTCGTCGCGCTCCTTGGAGATCTCGTGTTGCCACACTTCGCTTTCGCTCTTGGCCGCGAGATAGCCGGAGGCTCCCATCGAGAGCGAATCCGCGATCGCTCCCGCCACACCCGAGACGAGCACGACCGCGGCCGGGACGTCCGCGCCGATCATTCCGGCAACGAGACCGAAGTTCGCGGTCAACCCGTCGTTGAAGCCGTAGACGATGTTGCGCAGGAAGCCGCTGGACGCCGTTCGATGCCAAGGCTCGCAGCGCGCGTTGGTCAGCGAGCCGAGCGCTCGAGCGTGCTGCGCCGATTCCCGCGCGAGGACCAAGGCAGCGTCGCGCGCGGCACCGGGAGCGCTATCACGATGCAACTGGATGTAACCGCTGACCTCCTGACCCTCCTCCCGCAACAGCAGCCCGGTGAGGAAGCCCGGACCGCAGCGCCGGGCGACCCAGGCCATCGTTCGCGCCCGCAGCGACGGCGTCGGCAGGTCGACCTCGATCCCGTGGCTCTTGAAGACGTCGCGCCAGACGTCGACGTGACGGCGCTCGACATCGACCAGACGCAGGAAGACTTCCTGTCGCACGGCCTTGGGCTCGCAGTCGGCGAGCACTTGGTACAGAAAAGCCGCGTCCGCCTCGTCGTGCAGGTGGCGTTTCCAGTCGGCCAGCGTCTGGCCATCGATGGTCATCGATCGACTCCGGCGCGCGGGCGCTGGCCGATCGTAGCATGGAGAATTTGCAGACTCGACCGGCCTCGATTTCGTTGCCGAAATGATCGCGATTCACGACCTGGGAAAGTCCCACGGCGCGCAGACCCTCTTCCGTCACGGCACGCTCCAATTCCATCGCGGTTGTCGGTACGGAATCGTTGGCGCGAACGGTTCGGGCAAGTCGACGTTGCTGCGCCTCCTCGCCGGCGACGAGGAACCGAGTCAGGGCACCGTCGCGATCCCCAAAAACTGCCGCATCGGCGTGTTGCGCCAGGACCACTTCGAGTACGAGAACGACGCGATCCTCGACGTCGTAATGATGGGCCACGCCGAGCTGTGGCAGGCGATGCGGGAAAAGGAGGAACTGCTCCAGCGCGCCGATCGGGAATTCGACGCCGACCGCTACTCCGCACTCGAAGAGACCATCCTGCGCCACGACGGCTATGCGCTCGAAGCGCGAGCCGCCGAGATTCTTCACGGCTTGAACATCCCCGAAGAATTCCAGCGGCAGCCGCTGTCCGTGCTTTCCGGCGGCTACAAGTTGCGCGTGCTCCTCGGACAAACGTTGGCGGAGAATCCGGACGCACTACTGCTCGATGAGCCGACGAATCACCTCGACATCCTCTCGATTCGTTGGCTGGAAAAGTTCCTCGGCGACTTCAAAGGTGCGGTGCTCGTGGTCTCGCACGATCACCGATTCCTGAGCAACGTCTCGACGCACATCGTCGACGTGGACTACGAGCGCTTGACGATCTACCGCAGCGACTACGATGCGTTCGATGCCGCGAAACGCGGCGAGCGCGAACGCAAGGAGACCCAGATCGAGCAGCGCACGCGTGAGATCGCCGAGCACCGGGCCTCGATCGAGCGCTTCAAGGCCAAGCCGACCAAGGCCCGTCAATCGAAGAGCATGGGCAAGCTGCTCGATCGCATCGTGATCGAAGAG
>JANNRU010000099.1:0-6535 GCA_031401755.1 Acidobacteriota bacterium
CATGACCCGAACTTCGATTGGGACGGGGTTGCCGAGCGGCTCGCCGAATGGGGCGCGACCGCTGTCGCCGGCGCGTCGGTACTGCACCTGCGCAAACTGATGCCGGAATTGATTCCTGATCGATTGCTGCGGCGCCTCAAGTTGGCCGGCTGGCGCTGGCGCCTGCTCGCGCCGCTCTGCTCGCCCGATCCGCTTGAGCTCTTTCGCGGAACCCGCCACCGCGCGACACAACTCTATTTGGCCGCCGTGCTGCTCGAACACCCACGGCAGTTACCGTCGTGGGTCCTCCACCGAGCCACGCGCGACCGCGTCAAATCGAGCCACCCCCTGGAGTTACCGACACGAGCTCCGACGGACGACCGCGATCAGCCGACTTGAGCTTGCTTCTCGGTTCGTCGACGCTTGGTCTTCGCGTTTGCCTCATCCTCGGTGTAGTAGTAGTAGCCCGTGAAGTAGTAGTCCTTCTGATAGGCCCGGGATAGGTCGATGTTGTTCATCACGACGCCGGCGATGAACGTATTCACCGATCGTAACTGCTGCATCGTCTTGACCGCCAGGTCACGATCCGTGCGATTGTGCTGCACGACGAGAACGGTCATGTCGGCCAACGCCGCAAGCAAGCTCGCGTCGGCTAGCGACGACGCCGGCGGTGAGTCGATCAGGACCCACTCGTAGCGCTCCCGTAGCGACCGCAGCAGATCGATGAAACGCTCGTTCCCCAACAGCTCGGGAGGATTCGGCGGGATCGGCCCGCAAGTCATGATGAACAGGTTTGGCGTAGACGTCGGCTTGGCGTAGACGGTCCAGTCGCCCTCGTCCGCCGGAGCGGCGAGAAAATTTGTCAGTCCGTGATCCCGCTCCATTTGATGATGGAGGTGTTGCGTCGGTCGACGGAGATCACAGTCGATGATGATCACCCGATCCCCTGCCGCGGCGAGCGTACGGCCGAGGTTGGCCACGCTCGAGGACTTGCCCTCCTGCGGGCCGGTGCTGGTGATCAACAGCGTCTTTCGTTGCCGGTTCTTGCTCGAAAAAATGATGCTCGTGCGCAGTGACTGGAAAGCTTCGCGAACGGCTCGATTACTCAGTCCCTCATCGGCCTTCGGAATCACGCCGAGCACGGAGGTGGTCAGATACTTCTCGATGTCTTCAGGAGTCCGAATCGTGTTGTCTAGGTAGTCGATGAAAAACACGCTACCGAGACCGAGCATCAGGCCGACGATCGCACCCACGATCAGGTTGACCTTCTTGCGTGGACGGTCGGGGAAGCGCGGTAGGGTGGCCTCGTCCAGAGTCGAGACGTTGTTGGTGACGAGGTCGGCGCCGAGCTGGACTTCTTGGAGTCTCCCGGTGATCAGGTCGAAAATCCGTTTCTTGGTCTCAGAGTCGCTCTTGACGATGTCGTAGCGCGAAGTCGCCTTGGCCAGCTGAAGCGAGTACGATTCCGCCGCGTCGATCTGCTCGCGGAGGAACGTCGCCTGCTCGAGCAGCATCGAGCGCCGCTGTTGCCAATCGTCGACGGCCAGTTTGGACCGGTCACGGATTTGCGCGTTGAGGCTGTCGACGGTCTTCGTGGCTCGTTCGTACTCGGGGTGGCCGGGCCGGAGCTGGACCTTTGCCGCTTCGAATTCCCGCACCGCCTCCGACCGTCGCGACAGCAGATCGCGCAGCGTCTCGTCACCAGCGAGCTCGGCCAATCCGACGAGATCCGACCCCGAGGCCTGCATCTGAGCGACTTGCGCCAGCCGGTCGTCCAACTTCTTGAGCTCGATCCGGACCTCGTCGAGGGTCAAGTTGAAGTTCTCGAGCTTCTTGTGCAGCGTGTCTTCCTGGCTCTCGGAGTTGAAGATCTTCGTCGATTCCAGTGTGTCGATCCGCTCCCCTTCGGCTCGTGACAACTCGGTCTGTAACGACTCGATCTGCGAACGGATCGCGGCGACCGCTCGGGTCACGTTCTCGGTCGCCTTTTCGAAGTTGCGCTGAACGTAGGCGTCGGCGACGGCGTTGATCCACTGCGTGATCTCGTGGCGGTCCGGCCCACTCATACTGATCGAGATCAAGCCGGACTCGCGGCGCGCATCGACGCGGATCATCTTGCGAAAGGCGTCGATCGGATCGGTCGTCTGCGCAAAACGTGGATGGTCGGCCAGATGCAAGAGGCGAACGACGCGATCGGCGACATCACGACTGCGGATGATCTCGACCTGCGTGTTGTGGTACTTCTCCTCGGCGAGCCAGCCGTAGCCCGCGGCACCTAGACCAGTGACGTCCTGGGTCGTTAGTACACCGCGCGCCTTCGGCTGGATCTCGACGATCGCGGATGCCGTGTAGATCGGTGTCTGGAGCAGCGTCCAGGCCACGGTCAGTGCGACGACGGCAAAAAAGATCGCCAGCACGGTCCACCGACCTTGCCAAATGATCTTCCAGTAGTCCCGCAGGTGGGCTTCCCGGAAAGTCGAAGGTTTGGGGTCGGGAGAGGTCTGCATCGGTCATTCTCCAAATTCGTCGCGCGAGGCTCTCGAGGCGCGGATTGCCCCTTTGTATACGGCCAAGCGGAGTCGGCTTCAAGTCCGTCGCGCCGCTGTCGCGAGGGCGATTACAAGAATCGTCTCCGGACCAGGACCACCTCATCGCCGCGGAGCATCGGATCCTCGGCTTTCCGCCGTTCGATGTCCCGCAAGCTCACCACGTCCTCATCGACCAGTCGACCTCGGTCATAGTGCAGAATCCGGATATTCTTTCGGTCGGCCCATTCGGTCAACCCTCCGGCCTGCGAGATCGCCTTCATCAGGGTCAAGCCTCGCCGGACCGACTGGGGTCCCGCGCTCCGGACCTCCCCTTGAAGGTAGACCAGCTTCGCCTGCCCCACCTCGATGATATCCCCATGTGCCAGCACGGGGTTGACCCGGCCGCGCTCGAACTCCTCTCGTTCGATTTCCAGGGTCACCGGTACACCGTCGTCTCCCCGCCGCGAGATCCGGATTTCCTCCCCGGCCTCGGGTCGGAACCCCCCGGCCTCGCCCAAAACCTCCTTGAGCCGGGTCCCCCCGGTGAGTGAGATTCGGCCGGGTTTGTCGACTTCTCCGGCGACGACGACCCACTGGCTGCGAAACGCTTCGACCTGGACGTCGACTCGAGGATCGACCAGAAAGCGAGAACCGAGCATGGCCTCCAGTCGTGCCGCCAGCTGGCGCGAACTCAGACCCGTGGCCCGCATCTCGCCCAAAAGCGGCATCGACACGATCCCATCGGCGCTGAGGGTCAGTTTGCTCGACAGGTCGGGTTGGTTGTGAACGGTGATCGCGATCCGGTCTTCCGGCCCCAGGCGGTATTCCTCCGGCGATTCGCGGCCGAAGTCCAGCGGTTCCGCAGCCGCCACGGGCTCGGGAATCGGGCGGAAGACCAGCACGACCTCTCCGGGGGCGTAGGCGACGTGCACGAGCGTGCCCCGCCCCATTCCGAGCTCGACCGCCAGCCGCTCGCCGCGCCGCTCGACGCGCGCGCCGGTCAACAGGCCTCCGGTCGCGCCTGCCACGTCCAGCGGCAACTCGCTGCCGGCGGGAAGATCGAGCAGGATCCTCCCGTTTTCCGGGGCCACAGCCACCTCGGGCGGCACCCCGGCCGGCAAGGTCACGCGGAGCTCGACCTCGTCACCCGCGGGCGCCGCCGAGACGGCGGCCGCCACCGTGATCGCACAGCACAGCGCGGCCAAGGCCCATCGGCGACTCGACACGTCAGTACCAGCCCAGGGCCAACCCGGCCCGGAACTCCGTCGCTTTGTATTCATTGTCCACACAGTTCGAACTCCGTCGCTCGTGCGTGGCTCCGACTCGCAGCCCGACGAGCTGGTGAATGCTCCAGGTCAATGTCGATCCGATCTCGCTCCGCAGATCCCTCACTTTGAGCAAGCCGCAATTGGCCGAAAGAAAGATCTCCTCGCCGTAGTCCACGCGCACCAACCTCGAATAAATGTCGAGATCCGCCGATCGGGAGATCGCCAGAGCGAGGCTGGCCGAGATGTCGTCATTGGTGAAATAGGTGCTGAACGTCGAGGGGAGCAGCGAGCGGCCGAGCGTGACATCGACCGAGGATCGCGGGCCAAGTTTTTCACTCCAGTATCCCTCGATCGAAAAGCTCTGGGTCGAGGAATCCGTAAGGGCGGGGTCGAAGCGCTTCAAACGGAAACGCGCGATGCCGCCAAGCAGTCCGTAGGTCCTACCGCGTCCGACCGAACCGCGAAGCCCGACCCTCAAGCTGCTGTTCTGCTCCTTCTGGAAGGGGACGCCTTCGCCGAAAAAAATCGGTGGCGGGTCGGGCGCCCCGGGTGCCTGCCGCGCCTCCAACTCGTCGGCACGTCGCGCCGCCGTCCAGTAGTCGTTATAGCGTCGTTCTCGGAATTGAACCGTCCACCAGCGTGACCCCCGCTGCGGGTGGCGGTATTCAAAGGTCGTGTCGAAGCCGCGGTAGTCAAAATAGCCGGTGTCGAGTTCACCCTGGTAATTGAAATCGCTCCGCGAGATCCGGATCAAATAGCCCTGCCGTTTGGCGATCTCTCGCTCGGCGGAGATCGACCAGCGGTTGACATCGTAGGGCTCCCCGGTAAAAACCTGCTCGGGCGCGCTCTCGACGATGTCGACAATCGAGAAATCCCGCCGAAAGTCATCTTGGAACACGAGCTTGTCGCCTCGGGAGAAATCCAGCCCCAGGCGAATTCGGCCGACCTTCGAGCGGCCCTCCGTGAGATCGTCGTCGTCGTACTTGCGCGTCGAGTCGGAGTAGTTGAGCTCGAGAGAACTGTTTCGAAATGGCAGCCGCGCCGACACCCCCCCACGCCAGTCGAAGGACTGAACCTGGCGCGGGGCACGGGTCCGGAACAGATTCCCCTCTTGTCGAGCCGAGGTTTCGAAATAGGGGGCCAGAATCCACGGCCCGGTGACGACCCCGGCGTCGGTCACTTCAGCCGAAGCTCGGAGCGTCGGCAGGAGCGCGACGGTGGCGAGCACGACGACGCAACTGCGCGTCGAGTTCAACGTGTCCCGGGCATGCAACCGAATATCCCGCTCCCGACCGGGCGCCGCGGCGCTATACCCGCTTGACATCCGCGGGAATCGGCTGGCCTGTGGACGGGCTCTCGGAAGGCTTGGAGGCTGCCCGTCGCCGGCCGGACCGAACATATAGGACGAGCAGGAAGCCCGCCATCATCGAACTGAGCACCAACACCAGGATCAACCCGGCCAGCGGTGTCCGCGAAAAATACATAGCGAAGGCCGAGGCGGCGAAAATCAGGCCGAGGCCGTAGAGCACCGACACCGCCCGGCGCGGGCTGAGGCCGAGGTCGAGCAGTCGATGATGGATGTGGTCGCGGTCGGGTAGGAAAATCTGACGGTAGTTGTAACGCAGGTGTCGTGGAAAACTGTCCGAGCGCAGTCCCTGGTGGGCGAGGCGATAGGCCCGGCGGACAACGGCAAAACCGGTATCGAGGAGCGGGACGCCCAGAACCAGCAACGGGACCAGAATCGCCACTGCAGTGGGAGTCTTCTGGCTGCCGCGGACCGAGATCACGGCTAGGACGAATCCCAGGAACATGCTGCCGGAATCCCCGAGAAAGATCCGGGCAGGATTGAAGTTGAAGAACAGGAACCCCATCAGGCTCCCGGACAGCACGACGCTCGCCGCGGTGACGCCAAGCTCTCCGGTCAGATAGGAGATTACGGCAACGGTCGTGGTCGTGATCAGGGCGATCCCGGTCGCGAGGCCGTCCAGCCCATCGATCAGGTTGACCGCGTTGGTGGCCCCCACGACCCAGAGCACCGTGAGCGGGAGCGAGGCCATCCCGAGTTCCACAGGCCCGACGATTGGCAGGGACAAGATCTCCACCTGGAATCCGCAATACCAGGCGGACGCCGCCGCGACGATCTGAGCGGCGAACTTACTCTGGAACGATAGGCCGCGAACGTCGTCGACCAGCCCGACGACCAACATGCCGCTCGCCGCGATGGCTAGGCCGGACCAGTAAACGGAGACCTGATGTTTCTGGAACAGCAGCCCGCTCATCTCGGCGGCAAAGGCCAAACCGGCCACGAAACCCGCGAAAACAGCGAGGCCACCGATACGCGGAGTCGGCTCGCGATGAACCTTTCGCGCTCCCGGACGATCCACCGCGCCGATGGCGTTGGCCAACCGAATGGCGACTGGCGTGGCGAGCCACGCCGTCACCATCGCCACCATCAGCGATGCCACGGCCAATGGGAACATGCAATTTACCTGACAACGAAGAGTCGGGATCGGTGCCGCCCTGATTATACGGCCAGGAACCGGTCCTCGCAGATCACAATCTCGTCATCGTCGGGAGACCGTTCGGCTTCAACGGTCCGGGCGCCGAACCTCGATCAATCGCAGCATCTTGCCGACTCCGCGCACCATCTCGAGCAAGATCACGGTTCTCAGCAGCGTCGCGACTCCGATGGGCAGTCCACCGTCCAGATCTACGACGCGGACCAGCAGCACGATGTAGATCGCGCCTCGAATCGGGTCG
>JANNRU010000100.1:0-2317 GCA_031401755.1 Acidobacteriota bacterium
ATCCACCGATCCCCCGCTCCGAGCTCGAGCGCTCGGTCGAGGGCGCGTGTGGCTGCGTCTGGCTGTGATTCCAGCGCGTGATGCCAGGCCAGTTGCACGAAGATCGGGGCGGCCTCCGCCCCGGACGGAAGCGAGCGCAACGGCGCGAACAACTCGCGCAATCGTTCCCGGTCGCGATGCGCGACCGCGACCGCGCCGGCCGCCTCGCGCACGGCGAGATCCTCCGGCCAGCGACCCAACGCCTGGTGCAGGCGTCGCGCCGCCTCGTCCTCCCGGCCCGCCAGCCCCAATTGCCGTGACCAGGCGAGCCAGGCCGAGCTCGTTTCGGGAATCCCTTGCTCGACCGCACGCGGGTCGACGCTCGGCTCGATCCGCAAGAGTAGGCGCGCGGCGCGCTCGGGCTCGTATCCGAACATGTCGCGGACCAAACGCAACGCCTCATCTTTTCGCCCGGCTTGGGCGAGAACCAACGTCGACAGGCGCACGACCGGAACTGTGACCGGCGCCAGCGCCGCGGCGCGACGGGCGTGAAAGACAGCCGCTTCGGTCTCGTCCGTGCGCCGGGCGAGTGCCAGCAACAATGCGGCGTAACTGGCCCTCGCGCGGGCCTCGAGCGGATGTCGCCCGACCCGTTGGCGCAGTTCGAGCAAGGCTCGACGAACCTCCGTTGCCTCCGAGCCGACATCCAACGCTTGGCGCAGGATCTCGTCGCCCAACCCGCGTGGCTCCTCTCGTCGGCGCGAGGCTTCCGAACCCCGGGCCACGGTCAGTAGGGCGACCCCGACCAGCGCGGTCGTGCACGTCAACACCGCGACTCGTCCCGCCGGAGCGCGGCTCATGGCGATCTCCGCGCCAGTCCCTCGATCGCTCCGGTCACGATGGCGATCGTAGTGGCCAGCGCCGGAATGCGCAGATCGAAGTCGATCAGACAGTGCAACAGCGCGGCCGCGAGCGCGCTACCGAGTCCGAGCGCCGTCATCCCGTACCGCCCGCCGAGCGCGCACAGGAGGCCCGGGCCCAGACCCAGCGCGAGCAGCGTCAGCAAGATCAGCCCCAGCGCGCCGCCTTCGACGAGGGCTTGAAGCAGATCGTTGTGGGCATGCGCGAAGAAGGCGCGAACCTCCGGGGATCGCGCCAGTGGGTAGGCCACACCGAAGGTGCCATAACCGGTGCCGGTGAGCGGGAACCGTCGAATCAGCTCGATGCTGTCACGCCAAACGGTCGCGCGACTTCCTGCGGCGATCGCGTCCTCGGTAAGGCGTTCGTACTTGGCAACGAAGCGATCCGCGCCGAGTTGAGCCAACGGGATCGCCGCAGCGGCGACGACGAGCCCGATCGCCACGAGGCGGCCAGTCCAGGCGCGGCCCGGGCCTGGAACCCCGACCACGAACGACGCCGCTAACAGCCCGACCAAGACTCCGAAGCGCGAAAACGACAGCAACAGGCCCGCGAGGACCAAGGTCGAGCACGCCGTGACGATTAGAAACCGGAATCCGCCCCGACTCGAAATCCAGCGCCAGGAAAGCCGATTCCCGCTCGAATTCAGCTCGCCACGGGCGAGCGCAGCGCCACAGACCAAGCTCATCGCCAGGTACGCCGCGTAGTGATTCGGATTGGTGAAGGTCCCCGTCGCACAATCGAAGAAATACTGTTTCGGCACGTGCCAAATCTGCCGCTGGCCGGAGGCCAGGCTCAACAGCCCCCACAGTGCCTGGAACGTGCCCCCCACGACCAGTCCCAGCGCGGGCCCGCGACCCCCGCGCCGCGCGGCGACCGTGCAGGCGACCAGCAGCAGCGCGACGAGGCTCGCGCCGGCCCGCGCCGCCGACGCAGTCTGCGGCGCATCGATCGACAACGAGGCGGGCGGATCGATCGCCGAGAGCTCGGCCGAAAGCAAGCGTTCCTCCGCCGCGAGCGCCGGCCCGGTCGGCCTCGAATCGAAGGTCAACGTCGCCGCGGTGGGCGACAGGCGTCCGACGATCGTGGAGCCGAGCGGGAGGAATTGGAAGACGGCAAAGGCCAGCAAGCCGAAGCTGCCGATTCGTGTCCAGCGCGACGGCAGCGGCGTCGCCCGCGTCAGCGCTCGCGCTGCCCAGACGATGAGTAGGATCGTCGCTCCGAGCTCGAGGGCCAAGCGTCCTTGCGCTCCGATGCCACCGAGCGGCCAAGGCGCCAGGACGACCAACGCCCCCAGCCCCCACTCCAGCGCGCCGAGCAACGGATCGCGTCCGCGGTCGCGCCAGGGACCGCGCAACGGATCGGACTCGACAACGCGGCCGGCGGAGTCGTCCGAGACGCAGGAGATCGCGGCGACGCG